>JALUTL010000301.1:7310-24177 GCA_027016475.1 Candidatus Heimdallarchaeota archaeon | reverse complement strand
TGCTCCGGAATTTCGGACCGAAACGAGTGATTATTGATGAAAACGGAATAACAATAAAGCAGTTTCAATACAAGGAGTTGCTCAAGGAAGTACTGACGGCTCCAATCAAAATTCTCCAAAATCAAAGCTTTGATATCTCTGGTTTTAAGACTGTGAAATATATTCCTTGGGCTGGTGTTTTGGATGTGACCGTCAAGCAATCAGAATCCATATTGACATCCTTCAGTTCACGTCTCCAAAAAGCGTCACTTTACACAATGGACGGAGTTCTCACCATTGAACAAATCAACTATACTAATTCTTCCGAGCTGATGGAACAGCTTCGTGCTTTTGGGGACAGCCTCGAAGAAAAAGTGTTGGACTTTGGTTATGGTGCTTTTCTGGCAGTAGTTTGGAGAAGGATGAAAAGATCCAAAGTTGGAGTGCTCGGCATGGTATTGGTCGTATTCTTCCTTTTCACGGCATTCTTGGCTGCTGTTGCCAGCATCCAATTTCCACTGTCTGATGTTACATACAGAGGAGAACCTATTCTGATTCATTATTTTGATTTGCAACTGCCTGGAGGAACTGTGATACCAGTCGAACTCAAGAATCCAAATTTCCAAAACTTCGGAGACAAATCACTGTCTCCTCGCCCAAAGTATTGGTTTGGCACTGATTCAAATGGGCGAGATATTTTCTCTCGTGTTTTCTTCGGCACTTTCTACTCTGTCCTGATTGGAATAGTTGCACAAACGATTGTTACGGTCATAGGAGGATTGGTCGGTGCCGCCAGTGGCTATATGGGTGGCTCATTCGACAATGTCGCAATGAGGATTTCCGATGTACTGCTTGTTCTTCCTGGTCTCCCAATCTTGCTCCTTATTTCAACATCCTTCGGTCCAGTATTCGAAGTAATCAACATCGAAGGGGCATATTTCCTTGTTGTCTATTCCATATTCTCTCTTCTGAGTTGGGCGACTGTCGCCCGATATACAAGAGCTGAAGTGTTGGCACTGAAGGAATCAGAATTCATTCAAGCAGAACATGTTCTCGGTGCTACACATTGGAGAATTATAACACGGCACATCCTACCAAATTCGATGTCGACACTGATCATCATTTTCACGTTGGGTGTCGCAGGTACTATTCAATCAGTTGCCGGGCTTGCATTTCTTGGTTTTGGCACTTCTGATACCTTGGTCTGGGGAAGCGACCTTTCAGACTACGCTACTGACACCAAATTGATTACTGACAATCAATGGTGGGGTGTCACCTTCGTTTCTATGGCGCTTTTCCTTCTGACATTAGGTTTCAACCTGATGGGTGACGCACTTAGAGATGCACTAGATCCACGACTTAAAGAGTAAACTTTCTATTAATCCTTGTTTAACTACTATTATGGATCATTTGCCACCTGAATATAAGGAATTGTATACTAAAGGAATCCATATTCTCCACAGAGGAAATTTAAGGAATGCTGATTTTGTTATCAAACTTCAACATGCTGTAGCGTGGATGGGTGGGGTTTCGCTTTCATATTTTGTCGTTCAGATTGTTGTACAACAACTGTTCGGTTACGATTTTGCCTCTTCGTTTCATATTATTGCGATACCATTGCTTTCCTTGACAGGTATATTAACATTTTACTATTGGGGCTGGAAACAAAAATATGAAGTCTGGATTTGGTTGGATCACGAGAATGAGATACTGAATGTTCTCTCTTTGGACAAACCTCCCTCCCTTTTTGAAATTCCCTTTGAGGAAATCCAATCCATCGGTTGGTCAGGAGGAAAGAACGGCTACGCAATTATTCGAACGAGCGCTATGGATATACGGACAAACCGTTCAAACGAAAAAAATGAAGGATCAGTCACTGAAATGTGGCAAAGCCTTGCTAAGATTGGCGCACCCTTTGATGAAGAGTGGCCTATTATCTTGGTCTGTCCCGAATGTGGAGAAACATTTGGACATCATATTGGTACAGCAACATGTCCCTACGATGAAAATGTTTCACTGTATGATGTCAACAGCAAAGGTCGCATGGATCCTGTTGAGATGGCAGAGGAAGATCTAGATCGTCTTTAGTGGATTCGATTCAAATACCAATGGTGATTAAATGAATCAAAACGGACATACGTTTTTCATCACTAAATATGTCTCTAGTTAGTGAAAAACAATGTTTTGAAACATAGCTGATTGATTTCAATGTTTTCCAAAAACTGTTTGTACGAAATTCGGTGCACTCTCAATTTATTAATGTTCAAACAAATACCAAAATTGCACAAGCTCCAATTGGTTTACCCCAAAATCTATTTAAAGGGGTGATCAAATGGAGACCCAGAGAAACGCCGTTACGGTAATCTCTTTACGCTTGTGTAAACAGGCAAACGAAATTCAAAGAATTTCAAAAGGTGAATGATTAACATGAAAAACAAAAAACTAGCCTTGATGAGTGCCATTATGATTGGTACTTTCATTCTAGGTGCTTTTGGAACAGCTACCACCTATTCTCCTGCCGATGCACAAGGTCTTGTCAACTTCTCTATCGTTGTAGAGACAAATGTTGGCAATCGATTGAGAGAAAGTATTGCTTACTATCTCCAACAGGCCTTGGCACCATTGGGAATAGATGTACAGGTGAGAGGGGTTCCATTTAGCCAATTTGTCGGTGATCTTCTGTTCGCAGACCCAAAACCCTATGACATTGGTATTGTTGGGTTTGCAGGCGGTTCAGTCTTTGCCCCTGATTGGGTTGATCTGTATGTTTCCGATCCCGCAATTGGATTCTTCGGACCTCTGACCTATCAATTGAACAGCCCTGTATGGAAGGACGCTTTGGCCAATGATACCGCCAATGATATCGGTTTGACACAGGAGATGGTTGATAACCTCCTCATGAATATTACAAACAACATTTCAGACATGGACAAGAGGTATGAAGATACCAACAAGTTCCAAGAATGGTTCATGAACTATCTGCTGTATGACTATCCGTTGTTGGCTCCATCTGGAGTTGTATCAGTTTGGCATGGATTTGAGGGATATGACCCTGATGAAGGCTCCGTTAACTCTGCATTCTTGGGTGCACAATGGAATAGTTCAACTCCTACTGACAGAAAGAACAATGCAACCACAATTGCAACAAGCATTGCATCAGTTAGTGGAAACTTTGACCCATTGCAGATTGCGGACACCTCAACTGGTACAGCAGTTGCAAACCTCTTCCCAACCTTGTTGAGATTTTCAGGTAAGGACTTCAGTCCCCACCCATGGTTGGCCAAGTCATTCAACATTTCAACATGGGAGGATGCACCAATTGGTGAAAACGGCACCACTAAAGATGTCGTAGCTGGTAAGGTCAAATTCTACTTGAATACTGATTGGAAATGGTTGAACGTTACTTCTGGGCAGACAGTAGGCTCTGTCACTGTAGATGATGTTGCCTTCACCCTTGAAATTTACCGTTCACCACATATTGTTATCAATGGAAAATCCTCATACAAATTCATTGAGATGGTTGAAACGAACAGCACAGAACAAAGTATTACATTGTATGTTTCCCAACCAAATCTTGAGGACTTAAGGGCCTTCGGTGGTTTTGACATCATCCCCAAGAGCTTGTTGGGTGGCGACTTAACCTTCTCAAACGGTACTACAATCAGTGCTGTCAACTACGGTACTAACTCATCAGCAGGAAAGAACATCACCAACTACAATCCTCTTAATACAGAGGAATGGAATGCTTGGGAGAAGAACCCTGTTCTGCAGAGCGGTCCATATTATGTAAACTTTGAAGATTCAACGATGTACAAAGTCGGTGAATTCGTTGAAAAAAGGGCCAACCCATTCTTTACCTTCCCCAATGAATGGGACAGCACTAACTTTGACATGAGGACACCTGCGGCAGAAGATGCATTCTTCTTTGCCTATGCTGATGATCCGAATACCGCTGGCACAAAAGAAAAGCCAAACAAGTTGCAAATAACTGTCTACAAACACCCAATTGTTGAAGACATAAATGTTCAGTTGTTGCTGTTCAAGGATGGTCAGCTTGATTTCACCAACCCAACCTCATTTGGTGGTGATGAGCTTGCTGCCCAACAGAACGACCCTCGGTTTGACGTTTTCACTGGATTGGCAGTGGTTGCAACCGCAGATCTTTTGATTTTCGACTCGAAGAACGAACACATCAAGAAGTACAATGTCCGTCGTGCAATCGCTCATGCTATCGACAAGGAAGGTACATTGTCCAACTTGTTCGATAACCTAAGAAAGCCACAGGACTCCCCTGTTTCAAGGTTCTTCGAAAATGTCGATACATTCAAGGACGGCAAGCGCGGATGGTACAATGATACATGGAAGATCCCATTCAACCTAACAGAAGCCAAGAACCTGATGATTGCGGCAGGTTACAAGATTCAATCTGCTGGATTTAGCAACCCAAGCCAACAAGTAAGCTCGGTTGTTCAATCCATTCAATCATCTGTTGCAACAGTTGTGAACGAAGTAGTCAGCAGTGTTATCGCTGATGCACCAACACCATTCGAAGCATTCGTAGCTTCAGTGGTTTTGGTATCTGTTGCAGTTGGCTTCAGAAGAAAGAAGAATCGTTAAACCTCACTCAAAATCCTAAAGTAAATTGAAAACAAATTAAAACACGCATTTAAATTCAATTCAATGGCAGTTTGGTCTTTTGAAGATAAAATACCTCAAATCGGAAAGAATACATACATAGCGGAAAGTGCGCTTGTTATAGGAGATGTCAACATAGGAGAAAACTGTTACATTGGACCGGGTACATGCATTAGGGGTGATTATGGGACAATCATTATAGGGAACAAATGTGCCATACAGGAAAATGCAGTTATTCATACTCGAATGGATGAGGAAACCATATTGGGAAGCAATATTACAGTTGGACATGGTGCAATTCTGCATAGCTGCACATTGGATGACAATTCGGTCATAGGAATGGGTGCAATAGTAAGCGATTTTGCGCATGTTGGCAAATGGGCTGTTATCGGAGAAAAAGGCCTGGTTCGAAGAGGGCAACAGGTCAATGATTATGAGATAGCGGTGGGCATTCCTGTCAGAATAATCGGAAAAATCACTGACAAGCCGAAAATCAGGCAGGAATTGAGTGAATTCAAAGTGCAGTATCAAGATTTGGTTCAAAAATACCTGAACCCAAATACAATGAAACGTGTCGATTGAAGTTTCAATAGATTTTTTTTTAAGTGGCGCTTCACTTATGCACTTGGATATGGTAGACTTAAAACGAATTGCCGAAAACATTTGGGAAATTCCTAAAGGTTCACGGCCCGACATGAACGTTCCTGTTCACATCTATTCTTCAGAAAAACTGATTCAGGATCTGGATCAGGGTGTAATTGAACAAGGAATGAATGTATCTACACTTCCAGGCTTGGTAAAGAAAGTTGCAGTCATGCCTGATGGCCATTGGGGCTATGGTTTTCCTATAGGTGGAGTTGCAGCCATGGACGTTGATGAAGGAGTCATTTCTCCTGGAGGTATTGGTTTTGATATCAATTGTGGCATGCGATTGATTCGAACAAATTTGACATACGAAGAGGTGAAACCAAAACTTCAGCATCTTGTAGATGAACTTTTCAAGGCCGTTCCTACTGGTGTAGGGACTAAAGGGCTTTACACCTTGAAGAATCGAGAATTTGATGAAGTGATGACTGCAGGAGTTGATTGGGTAATTGAAAATGATCTAGGCTGGCCCGAAGACAAAAAATTCATGGAAGAGCAAGGTGTAATAAAGGGGGCGAGACCCGAACTGATTTCTCAAAAGGCCCGTTCAAGAGGAAGAAATCAACTTGGAACTTTGGGAAGTGGAAATCATTTCTTGGAAATTCAAGTCGTACATCCTTCCAACGTGCATGACAAAGAGGCGGCAAAAGCCTTCGGCATTGATATTGACAACCAAATCGTCATAATGATTCACTGTGGATCAAGAGGATTCGGTCATCAGATCGCATCTGAACATCTTCGAGTTTTCCTTGATGCAATGCCCCGATATGGGATCAAAATTTTGGATAAAGAATTGGCCGCAGCTCCTATAAAGTCACGAGAAGGAGAGGATTATTTTGCGTCCATGGCATGTGCTGCCAACATGGCTTTTGCAAATAGAGCCGTAATTATGGATCAGACTAGAAAGGTGTTCTCAAAAGTATTTGGAAGAGATCCAGAAGATCTTGGGATGTCTCTGACCTATGATGTCTGTCACAATATTGCAAAATTTGAAGAACACATTGTTGATGGAGAGAAGAGACAAGTTCTTGTTCATAGAAAGGGCGCTACCCGGGCATTTGCGCCCAATCATCCTGATTTGGCTGAAGAGTATAAGCCTTATGGACAACCTGTCATCATTGGTGGCTCCATGGAAACGGGTTCATATATCCTTGCAGGAACCCATGAATCGATGCATGAAGCGTTTGGTTCTTCAGCCCATGGGTCTGGAAGGACTATGAGCAGGTCAAAGGCCAAGAAACAAATTGATGGCAAGAAGCTTTTCGAGCAGATGCTTGAAAAAGGAATTTACGTGAGGGGTGCTTCTTGGAACGGGTTGGCGGAAGAGGCAGGATTTGCATACAAAAATCTTTCTGACGTTGTAGAGGCATGCAAAGGCGGTAATTTGGCAAGGCCTGTAGTTCAATTGCGTCCAATTGGAAACATTAAAGGGTAATTTTAATCAATATTCCATTCAATAGCCATTGTTCCCATAGAAAAGCCCAAACTTGTTCCACTAACCAATATTTTTGATCCTTTTCGTATGAGTCCAGTTTCCAATCCGTAATCTAGTTGGGAAAGTAAATCGTTGGTTCCCATATGTGGTACTTCAGTCAAACAATTGACGCCAGTTTTTTCAAGTGGGAAGTTCATGTTTTCCAACACCATACGTGTGGCTGCATATGTAGAGCAACTGATTGCGATGAAATCGATATCCTTTGGATAAGTTTTCATGGCCAAACAGGCCTTTCTCATATGCGTTCCAAAGGTTTTGATCATGTATTTAGAAAGATCCTTACCCTTTTGCAAGTTGGCCAATTGGTATTTCCCTTGAGGATTCAGAACAAACATGTCTCTGAAGAACGGATTTGTGCTAACCTCAACATATTTCACTTGCCTCCCTGTTTCTTTCTTCGAAAATGCGAATGCGCCAATGGAATCAGCGAAAATGCAATTGCCATCCGTGCAATTGTCGGTATATTGAGTGGTCAATTGAACCGCACCAACAATTATATTGTCAACTTCACCCGTGGCAAAATAAGTGCCGGCAATTTGTGCAGCAACTATCACAGATGCACATCCCAATGAAAAATCAAAGCCAAATCCCTCTGCACCTGGAAAGGCGGACATTGTAACAGGACTTGCACCTTCCGGATGACCGTTGATGCCGTTGTGGATTCCTAGAAAACCTTGAATCTGCTCTCCAGTTAAATTTGCCATTCTGGCTGTTTTCTGAACCTCATCAATCAAGATTTCTTCCCATTTGCTTTCATCAGAGTAAACCCAGGTAGCTTCAACAGGGTTTCTGGACATAATGCTTTTTGATATGTCCAAATCGCTAAGCGGTATCCGTTTATCACCTTTATTGAAGCTCCATCCAGATAGGGTAAGGTTCTCGAACTTCATTTCTAACTGATGGTCAAACATACATTACAATAAGATTGTTGTCCTCTACGCAAAAAGATGAACTTTCTTGAAACAGTGTGCTTAATTGACTGGAGATTTGAACTAGGATTCTGCAAATCAAGATAGAACCATTTTTGAATACTCTTAATAAAAGAGACACATGATTCAAAAACTGCTCATTGCAAATCGTGGAGAAATCGCTATTCGAGTCATAAGAGCTGCCAAAGCATTAGGAATTGAGACTCTCGCCATATTCGCTGAACAAGACAAGGATTCAAGGCATGCAAAAGTAGCTGATTTTTCTGTTTCGCTGGGTGGTGGACCAGCCTCCCAAAACTACTTGAACATTTCAAAAATTCTCGAAATAGCAAAAAAACATGAAGTCGATGCCATTCATCCAGGATATGGCTTTCTTGCAGAATCTCCCGAATTTGCAAGAGCAGTAACAGAAGAGGGATTAAAATGGGTGGGGCCCAAAGCTGAAGTAATCAAAGCGCTTGGAGACAAGTTGACATCGAGGGAAATTGCAGAAAAAGTTGGGGTTCCCACAACGACTGGTAGCAAGGATCCAATTGGTTCTGATGACGAAGCAAAATCAGTGGCAAGAGACATTGGGTATCCTGTAATAATCAAAGCTTCCTATGGTGGAGGAGGTATGGGTATACGCGTTGTCCATTCGGAAGCGGAGCTTATCCCTGCAATAGAACAAACTTCAAGACAGGCGTTGTCCGCTTTCGGGAATGCAGAAGTGTTTATCGAAAAATTCATTGAAAAGCCCCGTCATATTGAAATCCAGTTTATTGCAGATTCACAGGGTAATACTATTCATTTAGGTGAACGTGAATGCTCAATTCAACGAAGACACCAGAAGTTGATCGAAGAAGCGCCTTCCACAGCAATAACGCAGGAAGAACGTGAACACATCGGCGGACTGGTTGTCAAACTTGCCAAAGAGGTCGGCTATGAAAATGCTGGAACAGCCGAATTTCTTTACAAGGATGGTCAGTTCTACTTCAATGAAGTAAACACAAGGATTCAAGTTGAACATCCTGTTACAGAAATGGTTACAGGTAAAGATCTTGTTTTGGAGCAACTCAAAATTGCAGACGGCAAGAAATTAAGTTGGAAGCAGAAGGATATTGAGTTCCGAGGGCATGCAATAGAAATGCGTATCAACGCAGAAGATCCGTTGCAAAACTTTGCTCCGACCTTTGGAACCATCAAGCAACTTTCCTTACCTGGGGGCCCCGGAGTACGGTTTGATTCCCACATCTATGCCGGATACTCAATACCAAGGGATTATGATTCCCTATTGGGCAAACTTATAACATGGGGTGAAGACAGAAAGCAGTCAACAGCACGTGCCTATATTGCAATCTCTGAACTTGCAATAATCGGAGTACCGACGAATCTTCCATTCCATAGGGTTGCTATTGCAAACAAAAACTTTCAACAGGGAAATCTTCATACAAACTTCATTGAGGAGAACAAAATCATACCATACATCAGAATTGCATACAATAGACGTGTGGCTGCGCTATTCGCTACACAATACAAGACACGGAAAGTGTTTCTGCCAATCAGAGAACAGAGCAATTGGCGGAGAACTGCTCTCCGAGAGGTAGTCAGGAGGTTATAATTGTGTCGCATCCCGGAATCAAACGATCGATGAAGGCTCAGGAAGAGCTAAAAAAAGGAAAAACCAAACAGCGGCTTGTAAAGGATTTGTCCCCCTCCGAACTGGAGGAATTCAAGGCATATGATATTGATTTCAGTGGAAGAACTTCCCACCTTTTATTCAATGAGAGAACTGGTGAGATTATTATTGATGATGAAATCTATACACCAACAGTTATTGACAAAGGTGATTATTTTGAGGTTGACGTTTCATCACATACCTACAAAATCAACATATCGTCTGGTCAAATGTTTCTTGATGGTCGGCTTGTAGAATTCTCGTATGTTCCATCCGTTCCAAAATTGAAGCGGAAAAGATCGGGTGGAGGGAACTTTTATGAAATCACCGCTCCTTTGCCAGGTTTGATTGTTGGAATCCATGTAAAACCGGGCGATGAAGTCAATGAAGGACAGAAAATTATTACCCTTGAAGCGATGAAAATGCAAAATGAACTTGTCACGGAAAGGGCAGGTATTGTAGAAAAGATTGTGGTTCAGTTAAACCAACAGGCTGAGACAAACCAGTTGCTTGCAGTTATCAAGATTGAAGACACATAGCTACCATATTCTATAGCCATAAAGGCCATGTTGTCGGAGCAGTCTGTGGTAGTTTTAAAAATGGATGATTCAAGATAATCTTGAATGACTGTTAAGGAAGAACAGGTAATCAACCAAGAAGCCACAAAGTCAAAAATAAATAAGTACTTGAAACTTCGAAAAGAGAGCCTTCTGGGAGGCGGAGAGGAACGAATAAAGGCCCAACATGAAAAAGGCAAGTATACTGCAAGAGAACGGATACTTTTATTAATGGATCCAGAATCTTTTGTAGAACTCGGTGGCTATGTAACTCACCAAAAAACGGATTTTGGGATGAACAAGAAAAAATTCTTGGGTGATGGCGTCATAACAGGCTATGGGCGAGTCAACGGTCGTTTAGTCTACGTTTATGCACAAGACTTCACAGTATTAGGCGGATCTCTTGGGAATGCCCATGCCAAGAAAATTGTCCATATAATGGAGCTTGCGTTAAAGACTGGTGCTCCCATTGTCGGATTCAACGATTCTGGTGGTGCGAGGATTCAGGAAGGAGTTGATTCACTTGCAGGTTATGGTGAAATATTCTTCCATAATGTACTTGCATCAGGTGTTGTTCCTCAAATTTCGGTTATCGTAGGGCCATCTGCTGGAGGTGCTGTTTATTCACCTGCCTTGACTGACTTCATTATCATGACAAAAGAGACTAGCCATATGTTTGTGACTGGTCCTTCGGTAGTCAAAACAGTTACAGGAGAAGACATCTCTTTCGAAGAGTTGGGTGGTTCCACCATACATACGCTGAAATCAGGTGTTGCACATTTTGATGGAGCAGATGAGAAGGAGAGCATAGAACTTATCAAGAAAATACTGAGTTATCTTCCTTCAAATAATTTGGAAGATCCACCTGTTGTAACTCCAACTGATGACAAGGCACGAACCAGTGATTTGCTCAATTCAATAATTCCAGACGATTCAAAAATTCCATATGACATGAAAACTGTTATTAGCGAAGTGGTTGATCACGGTGAATTTCTTGAAGTACAAGAGAAATGGGCAAAAAACATTATTATCGGCTTTGCTAGGCTGAATGGTTATCCTGTTGGTATTGTTGCCAATCAACCCGCTGTTTTGGCAGGAGCACTGGACAGTGAAGCAAGCATCAAAGGAGCAAAATTCGTGCGACTATGCGATTCTTTCAACATTCCAATTATTACCTTTGTAGATGTACCAGGATTTCTGCCAGGGGTTGATCAGGAATGGAAAGGAATCATTCGGAATGGTGCAAAATTGCTCTATGCTTATTGTGAGGCAACAGTTCCGAAGATTGCTGTAGTGACCCGAAAAGCATTTGGAGGGGCATATATTGTCATGGCCTCTAAGCACCTTCGGACTGATGTCAATCTTGCTTGGCCAACAGCTGAAATTGCAGTGATGGGTTCTGAAGCGGCAGTCAATATAATTTTCCGCAGAGAGTTGCAGAGTGCAGAAGACCCAATTGCAAAACAAAAGGAAATAGAGGCAGGATACAGAGAGAAATTCTACAATCCCTATGCTGCCGCATCTTATGGTTACATTGATGATGTCATTCTTCCATCAGAAACAAGACCGAAGCTAATAGAAGCACTTTGGCCATTATTGACCAAACGGGAGGAACGTTTTCCAAAGAAACATGGCAATATTCCTCTCTAGTAGTGCAAAATAATGCTGTTTTGAACATGCCGTTGAACAAAATCTCGGATTTTTATTATTTTATGGTCAAATAATCAATCTAACATACATTTTAAGAAGTGTCATAACTAGGTCAAATCAGAATTAAAGGTATGTGATGCCCATGGAAAATAGGAAAATAAAACTTGAAAAGACCAGAATCTTCAAGTATGAGCCAATTGCAATCGTTGGACTTGGAGCAATTATGCCCGACGCATTGAATGTCCGAGAGTTTTGGAAAAACATAGTGGAAGGAAAGAACAGCATCACGGAAGTGCCGAAAGACAGATGGGATCCCGACCTTTTTTACGATCCCGATCCATCTGCTCCAGACAAAACATACACAAAGATAGGTGCATTCATCAAAGATTTTGAGTTCAATGGCATGCAATTTCGAATTCCACCAAAAATGGCCGACAAGCTTGATCCAATTCAGCAAATGGCGCTTACCGCGGCAAAAGAAGCCTTGGAGGATGCAAATTATGAATCTGAAACATTCAATAAGGAGAATACAGCAGTCATATTGGGAAATTCCATGGGCGGCGAAATTGTTCGTCAATATACTCGGAGGGTCTATTTCCCTGAAATAATACAATCCCTGAAAACCACTAAATATTTCCAATCATTGGATCAGGGGGATCAACAACAACTTGTAGTGGAATTGGAGAAAAAATACAAAGAACATCTCGCGGAAATCACTGAGGATTCAATGCCGGGTGAACTTGCGAATGTCATTGCTGGCAGAATTGCAAATGTATTCAACCTCAGAGGTAAAAATCTGACAACGGATGCCGCATGTGCCTCCTCGATGGCTGCTGTTGATGAGGCAGTTAAGAGTCTTTTAGCTCATGAAGTCGATGCAGTGTTGTGCGGTGGAGCCGACAGATCGATGGATGTTTCCACCTATGTGAAATTCTGTAAGATCGGAGCGCTTTCTCCTGATGGCTCATATCCTTTTGACGAGCGTGCAAATGGATTTGTAATGGGCGAAGGTGTTGGCTTTTTTGTCCTCAAAAGACTCTCAGATGCAATTCGTGATGGAAACAAAATTTATGCTTTGATCCGTGGAGTTGGAGCATCTTCTGACGGAAAAGGAAAAGGAATTACAGCTCCCAATCCAGTAGGTCAACAATTGGCTATAGAGCGTGCATACAAAGCTGCACGGGTTGAGCCCAGTGAAGTTTCACTAATTGAAGCACATGGAACATCAACAAGGGTTGGAGATGTGGTTGAGGTTGAAACACTTCAAAAAGTATTCGGCAAGTACAACCTGCCTCCCAAATCAGTGGCCCTAGGCTCTATTAAAAGTCAAATAGGACACCTAAAAAGTGCAGCCGGTGCTGCATCGATAATAAAAACTGCACTTGCTCTACACAACAAGATTCTGCCTCCGTCAATTAATTTCGAGACACCGAATCCGAAGATTGATTGGGATAACTCACCATTCTATGTGAACACAAAATCCACTGAATGGAAACATGATCCATCCAAAACGAGAAAAGCGGGAGTATCGTCTTTTGGGTTCGGAGGAACAAACTTCCATGTCGTAATGGAGGAATATGACCCCAACGTCAATTATCTTTCACTTTATCGTGAATATGAAGAAGAAGCAGTTTCTCATGATGATTATGTAAAACTTAACAAATCGCTTCAAGGAGAAGCGTTCGCTTTTTCTGGTACTACCAAAGAAGCTCTGAAAGACAAGGTAGACACTTTCTTCAACAGGCTTCCAAATGAAACCAATATGGACAATCCCAACGCTGCGACATTTTTGGACATATCAAATGAAACGGTTTTCAACAGCACAGATAAGTTTAGAATTGCTTTCCCAGCCAATGATTTGATCGATCTAAAAAACAAGAGGGAATTGGTCAATAAATTGCTTTCAGATGATCAACAGTCTAGGATTTTGAGAAAAAGAGGGCTGTTCTATTCAAATGATTTGCCTCAGGGTAAAATCGCCTTTGTCTTTCCAGGACAAGGATCCCAATATGCCAATATGCTGAAGGATCTTTATGACAAATACAGCATTGTTCAAGAAACATTCGAACAGGCAAATGCGATTCTTATGGAGTATATCGGGAAAAAACTTACAGATATTGTCTTTTGCGAGGATGAAACCCGGTTAAAAGAGCATGAAGAATTATTAAGACAAACGGAAATCACACAACCCGCAATGCTAGTGGCTGACATTGCCATTTTTAGGTTGCTCAAAGAGTTTGGACTGATGCCGGACATGGTTGCAGGGCATTCTTTGGGTGAATATGCCGCCTTAGTCGCTGCGGAAGTTCTCAGTTTTGAAGATGCACTCCGTGCGGTGGCAGTCCGAGGAAGGGCAATGTCTCGGGTTGATTCAGATGACAAAGGAACAATGGCATCCATCACTGCTCCCCTTGAAGTTGTAGAGGAGATACTCAAGACAGTAGACGATTATGTGATCGCCGCCAACCTGAACAGCAAGAAAAGAATTGTTATTTCGGGATCTACAGCAGGTGTAAACAAGGCCATTGAGAAATTTAAGGCAAAAGGCATTCAGGCCATTCCACTCTCCGTCTCTGCAGCTTTTCACAGTGAAATAGTTGCTCCTGCGGCTGTTGAACTTGCAAAATTCTTGAAACGGATCAAGTTCAACAAACCAAAGATTCCAGTTTCTAGCAATGTTTTGGGAGACTTTTACCCTGAAGACCCTGAACAAATCCGCAAGTTGCTTGAAAAACAAGTTGAATCACCTGTGAACTGGATTGGTCAATGTAATACCATGTATGAGAAGGGTGCCAGAATCTTCTTCGAAGTTGGAGCAAAACGTGCATTGGCTAGTTTTGTGGAAGAAAATCTTGAATCTGAAGATGTAATTGCTCAAATCACCAACCATCCCAAGAATGGTGGTATATACCATCTAAATGAAGCGCTTGCTTTGGGTTATGCATTAGGACTGCCTAGAAGGAAAAGAAAGAATGACGATCCAATATTCACGGAAAGTTTCAAGTTTATCAGACAGGCACATATTCAAACCAAGCAAACGGTTCCAAATAAACCAGTTACTACCCCCAAGCCAATAAACCTTCCAGATGGCAAGAAATTTCATGAATTCATTAAACATACGGCATCGGATGGCCTTAAACAGGTGTCGAATGAAGCAATGTTCCAAGAATTCATGAAATATCAAGGCGCAGCATTTCAGCAATACCTTTTGAATGCATATGAATCTTTCAAACACATGTATTCTGAAAGCAACGCTATTGCGATCAAAGTAAAACAGATGGGGCTTAACCTTGATGATGTTGTCGTCACAGGGACTGGTGTAGGTCTTCCAGGAAAATTCAAGGAAATTTTTGACCCCAATAATGTAGACAGAATTATACAAGGGGAAAACTTCATAGATCCTGTTGACGAAAGAAAGCTGAACCAACAGACTGACAAGAACATTGTAAAACTCGTAAAGCGGGACAAAGGCCAACCAACTCTTGAAAAAATCAATGCGATCAAAGATGTCATCAAATTGGCCGCCCAAGGTGGCAAGTTCGATTTGGTTGAAGAGTACCAGATCGCTGAGAAAATTATTGATGCCTATGACAGAACAACACAATTGGCTGTAGCTGCAGGACTTGAAGCACTGAAAGATGCAGGTATCCCGCTTGTTCAGACATATGTCAAAACATCTACAGGAAGTTTCCTTCCGGGCGATTGGGCTCTTCCTGAAGAATTGAGGGATGATACTGGAATCATATTTGCCTCGGCTTTTCCAGGATATGACAGTCTCGTCAATGATCTGTCTAGATTTTATGAATCAAAATTCGCTGGAAAAGCAATGGATACCATTAGGAAGGTCTATGGGGAGATAGTAAGGACATTGAAGAACTATCCTGAACATCAAGATTTCCTTCAATTTTTGGAAGAAACGCTTTCTGAATTGGAAAGACACAAGTCAGTCTATCAATTCAACAGAAAATTCCTTTTCAGGATTCTTTCAATGGGTCATTCTCAATTCGCTCAATTGATCAAGGCTTACGGTCCCAACACCCAAGTGAACGCTGCCTGTGCATCAACTACACAGGCGATTGGAATTGCACAGGATTGGATACGTGCAGGAAGATGCAAACGTGTAATCATAATCGGTGCAGACGATGCTTCAGGTGAAAATCTATTCGAATGGATTGGTTCCGGATTTTTGGCATCTGGTGCAGCTACAACTAAGGAAAGGGTGGAAGAGGCTGCACTTCCCTTTGATAGACGAAGACATGGCATGATCATTGGTATGGGGGCTGTTGGCCTTGTTTTGGAAACGGCAGAAGAGGCAAGAAGACGCGGTGTCATTCCGATAGTGAAAATTGTGGGGACTCACTATGCCAACTCTGCTTTCCATGGTACACGACTTGATGTTTCACACATCTCTCAGGAAATGGAATATTTCTTCCGAAAGGTTGCAGCTATGTCTGGATTGACTCCAGATGAAATTGCAGAAAAAACCATGTTCATGAGTCATGAAACCTATACTCCTGCAAGAGGAGGGTCAGCCGCAGCAGAGATTGAATCGCTTCAATACGTATTCGGAGACAAGGCTTCAAAGGTTGTTGTTGCCAATACAAAAGGATTTACTGGTCATCCCATGGGTGCCGGAATCGAAGATGCAATAGCAATTAAAGCGTTGGAAAAAGGTCAGGTGCCACCTATTGCAAACCTGAAAGAACCTGATGAATCCTTAGGGAACCTTACTTTATCCCGTGGTGGAAAAGCGAACTTGAAATATGCATTACGTTTGGCAGCAGGCTTTGGCTCTCAGCTTGCATTTGCTCTGTATGAGAAGGTGGCGGAGGGACAACGTTTCACTGAGCAATACTCTGAATGGTTGAAATCGATTGGTGGTTCGAAAGATGATCTTATCATGGTCGGAAAAACTTTGAGGGTGAAAGATAGAGGTCCCCCAAGTGGAATGGAAGAAAAGAGAACCACTCGTGAAGATCCACTCAGATATTCCCAAATGGAGCCTGTTATGCCGAAAACTTACGTGCCAACTTCCTCTCCACAACCACAGATTGCAGTTACTCCAAAGAAACCAGAGGTTAAATCAGTCCAAACTATTGAAACAACGGGAATGGATCTGTTAGATCTCATTGCAAACGAAACAGGATATCCAAAAGAACTTTTAGAAGACCATGTAAATCCCGTAGCAGACTTGGGACTGTCTGAAAGTAGTTTTGTCTCGATATTGCAAAAATTTGGTATTTCAGCAAATGGATTGGATGTAAAAGATTTAACCATCAACAAATTGAAATCTCTTTCCCAAAGTAGGAAATCCTACACC
>JALUTL010000301.1:5521-7300 GCA_027016475.1 Candidatus Heimdallarchaeota archaeon | reverse complement strand
TCACCTCGCGCAGACGTAAGACCTTTCCAAACGTCCGTTGTAGTATCATCCAAAGAATCACCTATTTCGAGAACAGATGATTCTCAACTTCTGAAAACCATTACAAAAATTATAGCCGAAAAGACTGGTTATCCTGAAGATATGCTTGCACCGAATTTGGACATGGAAGCGGATTTGGGTATTGATACGGTCAAGCAGGCTGAACTGTTTGGTGTAATCAGAGAAAACTTTGGAATCCCGCTAATCGAAGATTTGGATCTTTCTGAGTACAATACGATAGGCAAAATTGCGGAATTTGTGAAAACACATTCAACTGGTGGAGTTGAATCCAGTCAATTCTCTGTGACAACACAGCCTGTCAGTAGTTCCTCAGTGCAGAAGGACGAAGTTTTGGAAACTATAACTCAAATTATAGCTGAAAAAACCGGTTATCCTTTTGACATGCTCGAACCCGACTTGGACATGGAGGCGGATTTGGGTATTGATACGGTCAAGCAGGCTGAGCTGATTGGAGTGATTCGAGAACATTATGGCATTCCACTTATCGAAGATTTGGACATTTCCGAATATAACACCATTTCAAGAATTGCTGATTTTGTACTCCAAAATTCCAAATCAGAACTTCCCGATTCCAAGAAAGAATCAACCAGCTTAGTCCATGGATCAACTTCTGTTCAATCAATCCCTAAGCAAGGCTTTGACAAATCTGAAATATTGAAAACGATTACGGGCATAATTGCTGAAAAAACTGGGTATCCAGTAGACATGCTTGAACCTGACTTGGACATGGAGGCTGATCTTGGTATTGACACGGTCAAGCAGGCTGAGCTGATCGGAGTAATTAGGGAACATTATGGCATACCGCTTATCGAAGATTTGGACATTTCGGAATACAACACCATTTCAAGAGTGGCTGATTTTGTCATTGAATATTCAACAGTAAAATCTGCAGCTTCTGAACAACAAGAAGCAAAGATTTCAAAGGCCGAAAAATTAGAAGGCACAAGTAATGGTGAAATCATTAGCTTATTGAAACAAGAGATTTCCAAATTTACAGGTTTTCCACCTGAACTCATTGAAGAAAACATCGATTTGAGGAAAGAAATGGGTATAAATGATTCTGACATGATAACCATCATTGAAAATGTGCAGCAAGCTCTTGGAATCGAACTTAGACCAATTCGTGGAACTACCGTCATAGAGATTGCGAAAGAAATTGACAAATCAGAACCTGCTTCAAAATCAGAAAGGGATTATGATTCATTCAATAATACTTTTCGCTACATAATTAGGATGAAAGAAGTCAATCTTGACGATTCACCTCTTGAACCCTTGACCGAAGTCGCAGTCCTTTCTAACGATAAAGAAGGAGAAAAATTACTTGAGAGATTGGAACAGGCAAGGCTATTCACAAGTCTAGGACAACTCAAGGGAGAACCCTTCAAGTCATTGATCATCGTAAATCCAAATGAAGAAGTAATAGCCGATCTAGGCGAACTGTTCGAAATAATTAAGACCAATATTGACACTCTCCAATATGTTGTCCTAACCCACATAGGCAAAGACGTGAACTCAAGCAGTCATATTAACGACTTGTCACCTTTGGAAGGAGCAATCGGAGGCATGGTCAAGGCACTAGTCCAAGAATTTGAGCTTAAAGGCAAGGTTATCCTCGCGACATCAGTCTCCTCATTTATCATGGAGCTTCCGAACATGGATTATGCTGAAGTTGTGAGAACAAAGACAAGCCGACACGTGCCTGCTCTCATTCTTCAAGAT
>JALUTL010000301.1:0-5511 GCA_027016475.1 Candidatus Heimdallarchaeota archaeon | reverse complement strand
GTGTCAAGTCATTAGTTGAGAGGACTAAAAGTCCGAAACTTATCTTGATCGGCAGGACAAAAATACGTGACAATGCCAAAAATGTGGCTAGCATGACGGAAGCACAATTGGAAGAAATGAAGAAGAAGCTTCTTGAAACTCTGAAAATGAACCAAGAAAGAGTAACACCAGTGATACTGAACAAGGAATGGGACAAGATCATCAAGTCTGCTACTGTATACAAATCAATTCAAGCTCTCTCCGACTTAGGTGCAACTGTAGAATATATTGCCATGGATATTACAGATGAGAATGTCAAAGACGCGATCAAAGATTCAATGAGCAAGTTGGCAATTGACCATGTTGACTATGTTATCCATGGTGCAGGAATAGAAGTATCCAAAGCAACCAAGTCCAAGCCAAAGGAAGAGTTTGATCTTGTATATCAAATTAAATCCAAAGGATTTGAGAATTTAATGGAGGCCATTCCAGTCGAAAAAGTCAAGCGTTTGATCACCTTTTCTTCAGTGGCTGGAAGGTTTGGAAATGCTACCCAGGTTGACTACTCTGCCGCTAATGAATACTTGACCAAACGAGTCAACCAAATGAAAAAATCAGGAATCCAAGCAACATCAATTGATTGGTCTGCTTGGGCTGAATTGGGAATGGCAACACGGGGATCAACAATGAAGGTGTTGGAGGCTGTAGGCGTCACCCCAATTCCTTTGAAAGAAGGAATCAGAAGGTTTATCGCAGAATTTGCCAAATCTGAAGAGGTTGAGGTGGTTATTAGCGGTAAACTTGGACAATTGGCCTCAAAAGCCTTGATTTTGGATAAGCCAGATGCAGAGGTACCGGAAAAAGACGAAACTTCTGTTCAGGATGGTACTGAATCAAATTACACAACTGGAAAGGAAGCGGAAAATGATGGAGGTTCCCAATCAACCCGTCTATTGCAGAGAAAAAAATCGGAATCAATCAGTGCTGAATTTCCAATGATTGGTCATATAACCACTGAAAAGAAAGTTGCCATTGCTAAACGAACTTTGACCTTGGAGAATGATCTCTATTTGGAAGATCATAGAATTGAAGGAAAGGCTGTGATGCCAGGAGTCATGGGGCTTGAATTTTTGGCTGAATTTGTTACTTATCATGGCAGTTCAGTGATGGCAATGAGAAATGTCATGTTCGCCTCACCTGTAAAGCTTCCTAAAGATCGCCCCCTTGAAATCTCCGTAATTCCAGAAAAAGTTACAGGAACCAATTCAGTGAAGCTTACGTTGAAGTCAAAGTTCATTGGACCAGATGGGAAGCAGCTTGGAGATCTAAGAAAGCATTTTACTGCTGAAATAATTGAAGGTGAACCTTTCCCGACATATCCGTTTATTCCGCCAACCCAGGGCTCAAAGTGGTTTGCCCCAGATAATCCTGTTCTGAACCAAAATGAAATTTACTCAGTATTCTTCCATGGGCCATCATTTCAAGTGTTAAAATCCATTCAATCCATTGGAGAACATTCCATCTCGGCAATTTATTCAGAACCTCAATCCCCACTTTTCAACCTCTCAGGATATCATTTGTTTTTTGCTCCATTAATCCTTGAAGCTTGCTTCCAAACAGCAGGCATGTATGATCTGCTGAAAAACAATCGAATGTCCCTCCCAAGCTCTATTGGAAAAGTACAAATCTATGAAGGGATTGAAAGCACAAAATATATTCATGCCACACAGATCAAGGAAACGAATACACATTCGTATTATCACGTTTTCGCATTGGATGAAAATTTTCAGGTTGTTGCAGAGCTATTCAACTATGAAATGGTACATACCGGAAACACCGAGAAGAAATTCGAAATACCTATGTCGTCCGACCCATTGATTGCCACAATTGGCCATCAAGTTGGCAATCTTACACCATACGGGGTTGTTCTTTCAACAGAAGCCATGGAAAACATACAACAATCGTACATCGATTCCGTTCTTTCACCATCTGAAAAAGTTCTGTACGCGCGTCTTAATGTGCCAAAGCGAAAACTCGAATGGATTGCCGGAACAATAGCCGCAAAAAAAGTTTTATCCCTTACATTCAATGTCCCTGAAAATGAAGTCGAGATAATAAAGAACAAAAATGGAAAACCAAGCGGAATTTTCAATGGTATAGAATACCCTGTAACAAAAAGCCATTCAAATGGCATAGCTATCGCAGTTTCACATCCTGAACGATCAGTCGGTATTGATCTGGAAAAAATTGAGCCGCGAGACAAATCCTTCATACAAACGGCGTTTACAAAAGAGGAGATCCGTCGATTTAAGATCAATGAAAACAAACATGACCTAATTACACAACTTTGGTCTATTAAAGAAGCGTCTCTGAAAGCTTTAGGCACTGGTTTGAAAACGAGTCTCATGGACACGGTCATTGAAGCTACAGACAAGCCTGATGTGTTCAACGTTGCAGTCAAAAACAACAAGTTGCGGGTTAAATCAATTTTAATTGATCAATGGGCACTTTCTTTGGCCATCTTGGAAGATTGACCATCATCAAGGAGCTCACTGCGAAGAAAATATTAATGGATGAAATATTGTACCTTATGATCAATCTACAAGGCAAAAGAGCTATTGTGTTTGGAGTTGCATCAGAGGATAGTATTGCTTGGGCTATAACCCAATGGTTGGCAAAAGCCGGTGCAAAAATAACGTTATCATATCAAACAAGATTTCGATCACGAGTAATGGGATTAATTCAAGGAAAGGATTTCATAGAGGGAATGCACGAATGTGATGTTGCTTTTGATGATCAAGTAAGAGATTTTTTCAATGCGTTGGATGGAAAATTCGACATGATTGTGCATGCCATAGGCTACGCTCCAGCTACGGCCTTGGGCAAACCGATCATCTATACAACCGAAGAGGACTTCAATACAGCAATGGTAATCTCTGCCTATTCATTGCAACGAATTGTCAGACATGCTATGCGAGTTCTTAATCCCAACAGTTCAATTATCACTTTGACATATTTGGGTGCTGTAAGAGTTGTTCCTGGATATCGCATAATGGGGGTCGCAAAAGCAGCGTTGGAGGCCTTGGTACGAGAATTGGCAGTAAATATCGGACTGGCAGGACATCGTATCAACGCCATTTCTTCAGGCCCAATCAAAACCCTTGCGGCAAGCCATGTTCCAGGATTTGACAATATCCTCGAATATATGAAACATGCTTCTCCACTCAGACGAAATGTTACACAGGATGATGTAGCAAAAACTGCCCTGTTCCTTCTGAGTGATCTCAGTTCAGGTATCACTGGCCAAACAATATATGTGGATACAGGTTTTTCAAGTGTTGCCTTGCCTGCCGATATCGATAAGATTTCCTTTGGTTAAATGTCTATAATAAAATGAGCTTCCCATCCCCCATTAGTTTGTTTGACATATAGGTCATGCATCGTAATTGCCTTGATATCATTACCAATCCTATCAACCTCGGGATCAAATATGTCGCCAATCAGGTGTCCTTTAACTTCAAACTCATCCTCATTTTTCTCCACATGCAGTTCGACTGTTTTGACAAAGAATAAGTCGGCATCTTTGAGATAAACCAATTCTTCAAGCATTTGATGCATCAATAGTTCCAAGGATTTATCATTGAACTGAAATGCCTTTTTCATCAACTCATCAAGTGTCTCAATATCGGTCATTAAGTTTGCAATAGAAAGGCAGGCGTCAGTGAACAGTTCATTCAAATCTTTTCCAATTACTTTGATTCCAATGTCTGCTATGGCCTCCTCTTCTAAGTATTCCCAAGGCATGATTCTTCTGAAACTTAATGATTTAAGAAGATAATAGGCCATCAATAAATAATTGCTAATGTTTTATTATCCTTAAGTGGATTTTCTACTATCATTAAATACGTTATTCACTTTTTGTAGGTGTAGTTTTGTTCATCATCCTTGCCTTTGCCATCCTCCACTTGGCCTGAATTATTTTTATAATGTCAAAGTAAAGGGAAGTATCCGCTGTTGCCAATATTTGGGGTGGTGAAGAAGCCCCACTTAACTCCAACGTTACCTCAATCCATTCATTTCCTATTGGCATTCTTACAAAGGCAGTAACCCCATCAATTGCCTCAAAATCTCCTACTATGGACAGAATCTTTTCGATTATCTCTTGAAAATCGTAGAAATAGTCCTCTTGAACCTCTATAAGAATGGAACTTTCAATGAACATCCCATGTCTTCTGGAATCGTTAAATTCCCTTGCCAAAGTTTGAGCTACTGCCTCTACACCGATCAAATCGATTTGGAGCGTAATTACCTCTCCAAGTGACCATAATAGCTCAATGTCTGTTGCCAATAGTCGAATTTTTTCTTTTAGCGCCAACACCTACCACCTTTTTATTTCATATACCATAGGCCATCTGACATTTTAAATCTACTTTAATTTGGAAATCACTCATTGTAAATGGGTCAAGTTTGCTTTGTGTCCTTCCTGTCACTCAAAATGCCATATAGAGGGCTTCTATGGTTTCAAGGGCTTTTGAGAAAAAAACCTCTGACAATTGATGCAAAAGCTTTTTCTCTTCATTTTTCTCTATAATCTGTAGATAATATTCGACTTGATCAATCAATGCCCGTAGAAGTGCTTCGACTCTTGAGACTTCCAAAATTGTTTTTGTGAAGACATAATCAGTTTGATTTCCCCCTGAGCTTTCAATTTCTTTTAGTGCATCTGTTATTGATCGAAGAATCTCTTTCATTAAGGCTGAAATGGTGTCCTCTTCATCCAAAGTGCTCATGAAGATAAGGGAAACCACGTTTCTCACGGTTTCTTCCAATATTTCATGATTGTATTCTATCTTCTCCTTGAGTGAAGAGTCCATTCACACTGAATAGGATCATTTGCTAGTTAAATATTGTCAAAAACGTATTGGCCAAAGGCATTCATAAGAAACTTTAATGACTCATTATTTTATTTGAACCTGTGTGGTCAGAGGGCTATGAAAGATACAAGACAGAAATGGCCAATATTTTTGGTGGTGAAAACAAACTCCAACTTCAAATGCAGGTGGAAATAGCAATTGCAGAAGTGCAAGAGCAATTAGGGATGATTCCCATTGGTTCAGAGCAAGTAGAATTGAGGAGAGTTCTTGAGATCGAAAGAGAGATACATCATGACTTGATGGCAATGGTTAAGGCTTTGGCGGAAAAAGCAGGAGAGGCAGGAGAATTTGTCCATTACACAGCCACTTCAATGGACATTCAAGACACAGTACTCGCCCTACAAATGGTAGAGGCAAGAAAAATTGTCTATGATGAATGTACAAAAACAACTGAGTTGCTGAAGAAGCTGATTCGAGATTATAAGACCATGCCATGTGTCGGAAGGACTCATGGACAATTTGCGGTTCCAACGACAGTTGGCTTCAAGTTTGCTAACTTTCTCTTTGAACTTCAAACTGCCTTAAATCTTCTTCAATCATTGGATATCGATTTTGGCAAACTTTCAGGAGCGGTCGGGAACTATGCTTCCTCTATGCG
>JALUTL010000300.1 GCA_027016475.1 Candidatus Heimdallarchaeota archaeon | reverse complement strand
TCAGTTGCCCCCTTGGTAAAGATCAAGCGTTCACCTGTTTGCAGATCCTTGAAAAGACCAGACATGCGCTTCACCGAAGAATCAAATGGATAGTTCTTGATTCTGGGAAATCGTTCTGCCAATTTCATAGGGTCAAGGTTTGTCTCCAACACAAGCTTGAGGAGTGCACCGTCTGTAGGATTGCCGATGACACTGTAACCGAGATGGGCCTTTTCAACCAAATTTTCTTCAACTAAGGTAGCATCATTGTTTCTGGCAGAGTTTGCCAAGATGAGATCCAGTTCAGGCGTGCGTGTTGTGGAGGACACAGCAACCTTGCCAGTCTGGGTTCCATCCAATTGGTGAATCCATCGTTTTTCAGTAATTGCAAACAATGAGCTTGGGGAATTTCTGTCTATCCCATAATATGAAGTCCCATCCCATAAACGGACGACCGTCATGTTTGAGGTGGTAATCGTTCCGGTTTTGTCAGAACACAGAACCGAGATGCGTCCCAGTGTTTCAATAACGGAGAGTTCCTTGACGATGACATTGATAGTCGCCATTTGAAGAACCCCTGTAATCAAAACAACCGTAGTTAGTAAGGGGATATTGATGGGCATCACTGCCATTGCGTTGATTATACTGTCTGTCAGATCCTTGGCAAATAATGTGAAGGTAAGGTCATCATTGTTTTGAATACGAAGATAGAATCGGAATATAATGGCCAAGATAAGAAAGAAAACCATCAACAAGCCCAGTCCCTTGCCAAGTCGGTTGATTTTGGTTCGGAGCGGAATTTCCAAGGTATTCATTTCGCTCATTGTTGATGCTATGGATCCAAGTTCAGTATTATTCCCAGTGGCCGTTACAATGGCTTTTGCGCTTCCAGTTTGAACGAATGTTCCCAGATATACCATATTCTTTCGTTCATCGATTGGTGAATTAGGCGGTAAAGCTTCCTTGAGTTGTCCTGTGGAAAATTTTTGAACTGGTACGCTCTCACCAGTCAACGATGCCTCATTTACAGAAAAGTTGTCTGTGGAGATGAGGCGTGCATCTGCAGGAATTTTGTCACCTAATCCCAATTCAATAATGTCTCCAACAACGAGATTTTCAGCCAAAATTTCTGTTTTGATACCATCCCGGATCACTTTTGCAGTTGGAGGGCTTAAGTCCTTGAGTGCCTCAATTTTTTTCTGTGCCCGGTATTGCTGGAATATCGCCAACAGCATGTTCAAGGCAATGACTACAAGCCAAAAAGTAACCTGCCCTCTTACTTCAGGAACAACAAATGAGAGGCTAAGCATAATGCTGGCCATGATTAGATAGATGGTAATCAAGGTGTCAAACAGAGGTGCCAAGTAGACTGTCCAAATGCTTGGTTTTTTTGTAACGATTATGTTTTTCCCATAAGTGGCAAGACGTTGTTTTGCAATTGAAGAAGAAAGCCCCAAATCGACATTCGATTTCAATTGTTCTACCAAAGAATCTAAAGGATAAGAATGGGCGTTAGAAACAAAATTGAGTTCATCCATTGAAGTTTATGTAGAAGTTTTCATTAAGAAGCTTTTTTGTTTGAATTGGAAAGTTATGCTTTATTTTTTTTCAACAATTTAGTTTCTGCGTTTTCTGATGAAAATGGCTGTTGCCATGAAGATGGAGAATGGAACTACGAAGTTGAAGGGCAAGAAGCTGGAATCAGCTGTTCCGATCTTCTCAAAGAAGTAAGTGATGATAGCATCAACGACGATAGAACCATAGTGGAACTCTCTTGAAACTTCAAAGGTGTTGCCGTACATGTTCTTGTAGTCTGCAAAGTTGGCTTCTCCAGAAACAACAACCATGCTGTCACCGATGGTTTCTGTGACTAACATTGGATAGTTACCGGTTGTTTCATTGATGGTTACATAAAAGTCACCAGAAGATGCTGAAAGATCCTGGTCAATGACCTTTGCATCCTTTGAAGATTTAACGACAACTTCAACATTGTCAACAGTTGCATTTCTAAGATCTTTGGGTGTTCCGTTTTCAACGTAGTAAACTGATGTGGAACCATGGAAAATCATCTTGAAGTCAGTTGCATCGATGGTTGATGCAATTGGTCCATCACCCAATTGGTTGGCAACAACACGGTAGGAAGCATTGTCATTGCTAACGGGGTCATCAACGGCACCAGCATCCAATCTGAGAACAGAACCAACGGTTTCCAATACAGGGTTCAATTTCTGGGAGACGAAGTAACCACCAAAGTCACTGTCACCAGCAACCCACAACAGTTTCTTGCCAGATTCGAACCAAGTCTTGATTGGGGTCAATGATTCATTGTCTGCAAATTCGTTTCCAGGAAGGAACAAAGCATCAACGGTTGTGTTTTCCAAAATTGCAACCAAAGCGTCGTATGTAAAGTCAGATGCATTGATTACTGTATTTCCTGCACCGGTGTAGTTACCATAAAACCCATTGTAGTCCTGGTGGAATGCACCACTACCAGTATAAATGACAAAGGTTTTGCCTGTGACCAATGAGCTGGCAGGGGCAACGCTTCCCATCAACATCAATGCTACAAGGAACAAAGATGTGCTGAGCATTAGTTTTCCTTTCATTTTCTTTTCTCACCTTGTTTGCAGTTAAAACTGCCAATTAAGTCGATTAAATTGTCATTATTAAATTCATCGACCTAGTTCAAGAAACAATGGAATTTTTCATTGGTTCACATAGGATATCCTTCAAATAATTATGCGCCGATACCAGTTTATGCCCATCTGTTTGGAATGTGGAGTGGATAACGCAAAAAATGTAAAATACTGCGAAAATTGTGGTGCAAGGATGTCTGGAATCAATGCTGATTCTTCTGTCCATAGTCAAACGATGCCAACAATGGTAGCGGAAGGCCATCGTTGGCAATTAGGAGGGTGGACTGACGCCATACGAACCTTTTATCTGCGACCAAAAGATGCAAAAGCGTTGTTCGAAGACAGGAACGCACCAAATGCAGTGATCCTTTTTGGAATTGGATTGAGTATTGCTATCCTTCATGGAATGGCAATAACATCGAAAACAGTCACTCGATCCTATTTGAATGGAGAATTAGTTAGTGAAGGCACAGGGAATATTGCTTTTGCAACTCTGGGAGTAGCACTGCAATGGGTGTTGGGAACTGCCTTATTAGCGGTTTTAATTTCCTCGGGTCTACACTTCCAATCATACTTGAAGCACAATGAAAATCCATTTACCATTGCAGTAAAACTCAATGGATTGAGGAGCATTCCCAATATAGTTTACCTGATTGTTGCCTCAATAGTTGCATTGGTTTATCCTGAACGGGTTGTGGAGACTTACTCAGACAGTACATCATTGATCTCTCTTCTTGCACCTGACATAAAGGTTGTAAGCGGCCCTCCAAAGGAAATTGACATTCTCTTGCTTTTATTGCAAATGATTGCCTTTGTGATTTCCTATGTCGTCTTGTACAGAGGCATGGCCCAAACATTGGAATTAAGAGGATGGCTATATAAAATCATCATAGGATTATATTTTTTCCTAACTTTGCTCAACTTCATTGGTAGTTTTGTTTTCCTTTTCTGAGGGGAGCGAACGCGGCGGGATATCTAACGGGAGTAGCTTTGAAGCCCCATACCCTCTGACAACAATTTTGAAAGCTTCAGCATATGGCACATTGCATTCACGGCCATTTGTCTGCAACCAAGTGGTTTTGAATGTCTTTACGGGCCAGTCACCATAGGCTTCCTGATAAATTTCAACAAACCTCATGATTTTGTCATAATAGTCTGTGACGTCTATATACTGAATTTGTGCCCCATAATCAACTTGGGGGTCATAGTATTGGTATAAGGTTATGGGTTCACGAAAGGGCTTGAATTTGCTGCTTTTTGAGCGATAACGAGCGTAGTTAATGGCATCAAAGACTAGTTGAGAACAGGCACGATGGTCTGGATGCCCTGCACCTGGACGTAAGGGTTGATTCCAAGTAATAATGCAATTTGGACGAACTTCCTTGATTTTTTCAGCCAATAAATAAGCACCTTCTACGCTTACTTGAATTCGTGAATCGGGAAAATCCAAAAAATGAACCTGAACTCCTGCCAGTTCCTCTATTTGCTGGGTATGCTTTCTTCTTTTGATGATTCGTTCCTCATCAGTTCCGCCCAACACTGATGAGTTTTCACCTTTTGTCAAAAAAAGAAGGTGTACATTGTCTCCATTTTGGCTATGGCTGATCAGTGTCCCTATGCACCCTAACTCATCATCAGGATGTGCAAAAACTGCAAGTATGGTCGACATACTAGTTCAGGAGAATAGAGGCTACATTAAGATTTTGAAGAAGGAATTATGAAATTGTATTTGATGAAAGTTTCCTGCATCGTGAGCAGACACCTTGATGAAAATCGGAACAATCCATGCAGTATCTATTTCCACAAAGAATGCATCGTTTTACACCTTCTTTTATGCGGCATCCTGCACATGAGTTACTGAACATGACGATACAACTATTTGTATTTTTGGCTTAATAGTCTTCTGCACTAAGTGTGGTTTTTTGTCAAAAAGGACACAATGTCATTTGAAAGCCATTTGGCCACGATATGGGGAGGTCGACCTTCAACATTCATGTCATGATCCGCACCCTTGATCAATTTGGTTTCGGAAAAGTTGGCAATCGTTGCCAGTTGGTTAACCAATCGATCGTAGGTTCCCTGATTGCTTCGATCACCCTGACAAAAGAGGACTGCACCCATGACCGCATTCAATTCATCAGTGCTAAGTTTTTCTGGACGGTTTGGGGGGTAAAGAGGAAAGCTGATGGAAACTACGGGAGGAATATGGGAATGAGACATGCCGACAATCATAGCAGTACGTATTGCCGCTTTCGCACCTATGTCATGACCACCAAACGACCATTTTTTGCTCTTCAAGTCGGATTGGGTGTGAACCCAGTCCCATACAGCCATAAATGCCTCCTCTTGTATGGTTGGCGGGTCAGGAATCCGTTTTTTCTTCGATTTGAATGGCATGCGGAACAAAAGAACTGTAACACCACGTTTCGACAAATCTTTTGCCAACTCATTAAATATGGGCGCGTCAATGTCACTCCGTTCACCATGTGTGAAGATTAACCCCAATTCTCCTGATGCAGGATATATCGTCCCCTCCAAAGGGGGTGAAAAGGGAATCTGAATGGATTTTGGCACGGTATGCCTTCTTTCTTCTTGCTATTTTATCTTTATGGAACAGTTTCCAAGGAACACATATAATCTGTTTCATTCATCCTGAAGTTTTCAGAAGATTTCGATTCAAGGGCGATTATCCATAAAGTTTTAACATGGTTAATTCACTAGAGGTGAAGATGGAGATTTTCCATAGGTCAGAAATGCAGGACACGTCGGTAGGGTCACTTCATTACCTAATAACCGACCCTATCCAAGAAACAAAGCCGTTTGCCATTTTTCTTCACGGTGCACACAGAGAACTTCAGAATGCGGAATATTGGAGACCACTCTTTGACATTGTTGGTCAGCGGTTCAATGCGGTATATGTTGACCTGCTTGGGCATGGCCAATCGGAATTCACAGACCAATCTGAAAGAGTGAAGCCAGAGCTTCAAATTATTGCAATATTGGAATTCATAAGCCATTTGCAGGTTACTTATCCAATCGGCCTCTTGGCATTGGTTGGCCGATCGTATGGCGGACACATTGCTGTCAAGGTGGCTGATGAGTTGAAGCACAGGGTTAATGGTCTGGTTTTGATCGCACCTTCTGTCGGCAGTGAAATAATTTCACTGTTGGGAGGATGGAAAGGGCCAACATACTGTTTTTGGGATGCAAAGGATCCAGTAGTCAATATTTCAAACTTCAGTTATGTGATTTCGGCATTGCCACAAGCCAAATTGTATTCTGTCGGTAATCCAGCTTCACACAACACATTTTCGAAGCACAAAATCTTTGAGCATCCAACCGGCGATGGAACACATGTTCCGGAAATTGAATTCAAGGAACTGTTTGCAGAGGCTTTTGAAGATTTCTATGGAGAATTGACCGCGCAATAATTGCATTTAACCGGCGTTATGTGCAAACATGGAAGCAGATGACTTTGGTTTTCATGGACAGTAATTGAAGAGTTATCTTGACCTATATTTGGTCTGCAAATCAGTGGAGTAGTTTTCGGGAACAATCACTTGTAACGCCTGAGGTACAATTTCCATCTTTAATGGAACAGTTCCATGCAATTCTCCCTCCGATTCTACAATAAGCTCATCATTTTCGTTGACTGGGGACACCTCCAATGTTTTTGCCCACTCCATGATGATATATTTAAGACCCACATGCTTTGCTTTTGGTGCTTTGAGAAGTGCGTTGAGAGTCTGCAAACGTGTTGCATCATGCAGTATCCCTATTTGCATGCGATCCATGTCAAAACGGGCATCCGGGAGAATGTTCATTCCTGAGCCAAATGTTTGTCCAAGACCAGCAGCGATAAGGCGAATATTAAGTTCCATCTCTCGCCCATCAATTTTGATGACAGTCGGCACTTCCTTGAACTTGAGAAGAACACCCATAGCAAGGATGTTGTATTTCAATCGCCCATGAAGCCATTTGAGTCGACTTAAGCTTTCTTTTGCAACCTTTCCCCCCATTCCTGCATCAGTAACATTTATGCTGTAATATTCATCTTGTGACGTTGTGACTTTGGTCACGTTAATCGATATCCTGTTATTCGCGATGAATGTTTGAATTGCCTTTTCAGGGTTCTCATCTATATGAAGCGAATTTGCAAAATCATTGCCGCTACCTGCGGGGACAATGCCTAGTGTGAGCCCAGCATTAATCGCAGCATTGGCAGCATGGTGAATTGTCCCATCCCCTCCAATTGCCAATATGTCAGTAAAACCATCATTGCCTGCATCAATAATTGTTGAAATTGCATGTTCAGATGATTGGGTTTCAACATAGTCATGGTCAATCCCTTCATTTTCCAGCATTCGCATAGCAAGCCTTGCATGTCCATGTGTTTTTCCTGCTCTCGCATTTGGATTGTAGATGATAAGGCATTTCCTATCCACTTATCAGTTAAGAATTATCCCATAAAATAAGCTTTAGATCATTAGGTCATTCAGTTGTAAAATTAGATGCAGTAGAGTGGCCCTGTCCAATTTGCAGGAAGGCAGCCTGTTCCAAGTCGTTGATTGTTGGCAGAACCTTTCCATCAGATGTGATCAAAAATGTTCTTCTGAGACATATTTTTCCATTGAGACCAGTTTTCAATATCCCGAACATTTCTGCAAGCTCGCCATTTGGATCCTGAACTATAGGAAAGGGAAATCGCATCTGCTGTATGCGTTCTGGAATAGAGTTGATGGTTATTGCCATAATGTTATAGCCATGCTGCCGTATTTTGAAATAAACTGCTCTCATTTCCTGTAATTGTGCAATTGAAACAGGAGTGTCTATGTATGGGAAGAAGGAAAGAAATGTGCCGGAGGTGTAGGAAAGGTCAGATGAAATCAATTTCTTTTGCAATTCCCCAATTTTAGACACAATGCTTTCCTCTTGCACAACATATTTGTTTTTCTCATACTTTTAAGGCCTATCTTATGGTTCCGATCACTGTATTAATTTTGAAAAATTTAAAATATAATGAACCGAATCCATTCAGTCCGACAGTTTTTCGACCAGTGTCCACAACCCATCCTTGCCACGGAACCATTCATTGTCATACTTTATTCGGAGAGAGGAATCGGCTTCATTGGATTTTAAGAACTCAGCAGATTCCCTGTCTCCAAATATTGCCAATGCAAGATGCGCCAATGTTTTTACTTCATTGCTCAAATCTTTTTGCAACAGCTTTTTGATTAACGGGTAGGAATCCTTGGCTTTCCATAAAGCAAGTGCCTCAAGAATATTTCGTAGTGCCAAATGGTATGTTTCTTTCTCGAGCATCTGCATAAACTTTTCAATGGAATGACGATCATCGAAAAAGTATAGCTCCCTTATCGCCATTGCCCTTATTTTTTCGTCCTCAGAATCCAGCAGTCTGCGCAAAAGCTTAACTGCAACCGACATATCCAATTTGGGAAGCATGGATACTGCATTCATTCTAACATATGAATCGAAATGGTTGAAAATGATTTTCTCCAGTTCAGGCATTGCCTTTTCCTTTAGAACCTCAATATAGCTTGTGACCGCAGCTTGTCGGACTCCACTTTGACTGTCTTCCCAAACGGTTTTTAGCAAAAATGGAGCAACCTCAGGATCTCCAACCTCCCCCAATTCAGCAGCCGCTTTTACTCGGTCAGTAGCATCTACAGATGTTTCAAGTCTCGCAATAATTGAATCAAATGACATGTTTTTACATTCGCAATAAATTAATTATAGTTTGGGATAATTGTCTTAGTTCTGATATTATCGTCCCATAGTTTGGCGGGGATTGACTCCAAAAATCCTATTGAGTATGAAAGAAGTGAATATCGCAGACATGAAATACATGAAACCAAACCCAGCAGCGCTCAGGGTTGGATCCAAGGCATAGAGGCTAAACCAGTCGCCTATGATTGGAGTAGATTCTGGAATCTTGAATGGGAGGACAGCTACAATGCCTCCGCGGTCGGGAGTCAGGTTAAGAGAGCCATCTCCCATTATCCGTCTGAGAAGACCGAAAATACCGATAAAGACGCCTGACATGACTAACTGTGGAATCATCTGTTTAAACATCATTTGCTGTTGTATTTCGGTCATATCCATCTCGTAATATTTGACAGCAATCCATAGTTTTGGATCTTGTTCACTCATAGCTTTAGACTTCTTTTGATTGAAATCCATCAGTATCTTCCTGTATCTTTCAAGTTCACGCTGGTTAACCAAAAGCTTGGTGATGAGACCACTCAAATAATTGATGAAAACAGAGACCAAGATCAAAAATATTGGAGCCAATGGTGGTTTGTGCAGATGGAGAGTGTGAACAACAAGAATAAGCGCGTCATCATACCATGCCATTTTGTATGCCTCTTTTTCCCTTTAGTAGAGCAATAAAAAAACCATTGGAATATTTACGTAGGAGCAAGAAAATTATGATCAACAAAAAGAACCAAAAGAATAAGGTAGATTGACGCAACAAACAGCCGTACTATGGTAGCTAACCCAACTGTCATGAAAAATTCACCCCAGCCAACTTTTTCACCTGTTTCTCTTTGCAGTATGCCAAGACCGAGCACACAGGGAGGAGCCCCAATAGGAGTTAACCCCCCACCAAGATTTGTTCCAATTATTAAGGCCCAAACTAAGGGTCCAGGATGCAGAGAAGAGCTTTGAGTAATTGAGTCAATAATAGGCGTCAAGGTGACAGCCAAGACAACGTTATCCAAAATCCCACTAAAAATCGTGCTGAAAAAGAGGATTATCAGACTAGCCCATAAATTGTTTTCTCCCAGAAACAGAAGGAGAAAGTCGCTTAGAATTACCAAGACCTTTACCTCTTCCAAAGCCTTGATGAGGACAAAGAGGGATGCAAAGAATGTCAGAAGTGTCCAATCTACCTTTGGAAGGACTGTTTCAAATTTTCTACCAGAAACATACATCATCAGCAGTCCTCCACCTACAGAGATCACTGCGATACTGAATCCAATGGTATCAGAAAGCAGAAGCAGCAACATGCTGATTGCAAAAACTGCGGATGTCCGATAGAATTTCTGTTTGTCGGTTATGACATTCCATTCGTTGTATTCCCGAATTTTTGCGATTCGCACCTTGGGGTCTCCGCCATCTTCAACAGGGACACGCCAGTACATGAATACCATGCTAATAATGAATAAAAC
>JALUTL010000299.1 GCA_027016475.1 Candidatus Heimdallarchaeota archaeon | reverse complement strand
CAATTATATATACCCCTAATTCGAAGTTCATTTGATAATCCATGCTAGAATTCAAAGTATTTATTGACAAAAAAAAGAATCAATCTGATCCATTTGAAGAACTGCTTCAGGACATAAGTGAAATCGTTGACAACAGTCAATTTTCATATGAAATCTTTGATATCAACAATAAGGAAGCAAGGGACATTGCTGTCCAAATTGGCTTAGATGAAGTGCCTGCTGTGCTTTTCAACAAAATAAAAATCAGTGGGCAACTGAATGAATACTTTCTCCAAGCAATTGTTGGCCAAATTTTGGGCGCAGGAAGCGACCAAAAGCTGTTCAAATTTACTTTGGAGGATGAAGACGCAGAAACAAAAATTAGGGCATCATCGGAGTTCATTTTTCACAAAGCTGTAATGAGAGAGGATACAAAGAGCTTTCTCTTTCTTATTCGTGAATCGCCCGATCATTTTAACATCTCAAAACTGAAACAGGCGATTGAAAGAGACACAACAATTTTCTTATTGACAAATTTCGAAACTGGGAAGAATAGGGCAGTAGTTGCTGAACTAGGATCACACCCAAATGTGTTGACTGGACACATCTTGAGGAAAAACATGCACATGACTATGGCAATAACGATCCGAAAGAACAGACCATTTTTTGGCTCTTATCTACGAGCGAAGGTTGAAAACAATGTTTGGAAAGGGCAATGGTCTCCATTGCTTCATGACACCGTTTCTGAACTGAAGAAGTTTTATCTCCCTCTCTTTTCAACAGCGTCTCCTGTGCAATTGGATGGAAGTCTTCCAGAACCTCCAGAAACAAACCGTGTAGTTGCTAAAGTAAAAGACAATGTTGAAAAGATAAAAACACTGTTCTTCTAGTTGGCGCGAACTTGCTCTACATCTTTTATCAGACGTTGCATGTCAATTAGCTCAGGAAATCCATCAAAATCAATTTGCGCTCCCAATCCAACAACCTCCTTGAAATAATCCAATAGCTCTTGTTCAGGATCCATTTCTAACAATAGTTTCCTGACGTATGAAAGCTTAAACCCGACTAGCCAGAGGAAACTTTTCCCTGCGTATTCCCCGAACCTAATTGGCTGATCCAGCTTTTTCTTGATCTTCTCTTGAATCTTAGCAACTTCCAAACCATCAACAGTCTCACTACTTGATTCAACTATTTTGGTGTCTGATTTCAATTGTACGGTTTCCATAGTTCGTCCGTTGTCATCTGCGGAGCTACATTTGGCACAATGAACTTTTCTATGAAACTTGTAAGGCATTTCATGGTCAAAAGCGTCCCTGAAGGTGACAGATGGGGAGATGAGAATTTCGAGTATTGATATATTTGATTTCGTTGCCATTTCTCGTTCTTGTAGTCTCAATTTTCGTTTTTTGTCTATATGGACAAGTATCAAGTCTTCCTCGGATGCAATAAGAAAGTCATGATTGAAAATAATTCCAAAGGATTCAGGCGTTTGCTCAGTGACGAAACGATCCAAAATAACAGTTGTATCCACTATTGCATTGCAATCAATACAGGATGAGGCCAGGATTATTTTTTGTCTAGTATCTATGCAATATTCAAAATATCTGATCAAAACGGATCTTGCCAAAAAAAAACCATTTCTTTCCTTTGTTAATTTCTTTCTGTTGGTTTCATAATCCATGGCCACACTCACGAACATTGATGTTGCTACTCGCTTGAACTTATAGTCGACCAATACCTCTCTTAGGTACAATATTACGTCCCTTAAGGATTCCATATGTTTGACCTGCTGAAAAAAAGCAGTAACCAGCTTGTCATTCAGTTCCATATCTTTGACCCACTGATCTAACGCGCTATCGTATGGCTTCCTTGTATCCACTGAAAACCTAAAACGTTTCAAAGGTTAAAAATATCTTGTTTCCTGAATTTTCTCAATTTGCAGATTAAATCATAGCCAAAATAATATAAGGAACAGTAATGGAATGATCTTGATAGATTTGCTGTTTGCAGAAACTTCCCATTCGAATGCGCCACGTGTGACAATCATAAAACTTTGGATGATTGGCTTGATTCAAATGGCAGTAGGCTTTTCTGCTGTCGTCATTTCCAGCTTTGTCAATGCCGAAATGACCTTTGCAGGCTGGAACCCAAGTGATATTTCCATTTTTTTGGGCGTCGGGATTTATTTTGAAGCAACACGCATTGTTTTTGCCAGGCTCAGTGACAAAGCTAACAAAGTCAAACCATTTATGGTGGCTGGTACCGTCCTCGGATTGATTGGGCTACTACTTATTCCTTATGCAATTTCTCCTCCTCGGAACTATAAAATCCTCATCGCAATGATATTCTATTCAATTGGAAGTTCAGCTGTCAGCACTCTCATCGATGCACATGTCACAACAATTTCTTTGCCAGAAGAAAGAAATAGGATTGCTGGAGTGATCCAAGGATTAAGGCTTTTGGGTTTCGCTTCTGGAGGAATCTTGGGAGGTAGACTTTATCCAGTTTTGGAATTCCAAAGTTTTATTTTTGTTGTCATCTGCATTTTCGCAATCCTGTCAATTGTTTCTTTAGGATACATTTCTGATGAAGACAGACTGATCAAAACTCAAGTCAAATCATTGCAAATCAATCGAGAGTTGATTTTAAGAAAGCCTAACCTACTCATGTTAGTATTTCTTGTCATTTATCCTCTAGGCCTATTCATGCAGGACAATTTGCTGGAGCCATATGCAATCTTAGTTCTCGGATTTAATGATACACAAATAGGACAATTGACAATGGTTTGGGGAGTTACAACCTTGATTTTTGTCCCAATTGGTGTACTAACATCGAACAAAATCGGCAAAGTTCCTTCATTAATCATTGGGCAAATGATTGCGGTAGTAGGTTTATTTCTGTATATTCTGAGCGGCAACTTTCAAAATATTCAAATTCTATATGCTGGTTTGGTCATTTTTGGAGCTGGATCCGGAATGTACAGTGTTCCTGGAATTTCAATCATGTTTGATGTTGCAGCACTGTCAAAACAGGAAGTGTCAACGATTTTGGCGATTTTTGGATTAACAGTTACATTTTCTCGTGCCTCTGCATCTATACTGGCAGGTTTTATTCCTCAATTTCAAAGCCTCTTAGCACAGCAGGGACTCTCTCAGGAACAAATCGCAGCTCTTACACAGGCCTTTGTAGGCATTGTACCCGAACAGGTTAGTGGAGTTA
>JALUTL010000298.1 GCA_027016475.1 Candidatus Heimdallarchaeota archaeon | reverse complement strand
TTTCCTGATAAAAAATGGATTAGTGGGAATAGATGGAAGCTGGAACAAGGTTGACACATTAACCTCCTTGTTTCAAACCGGGATTGCACGAGCACTTCCATTTCTAGTAGCTGCAAACACTGTCAACTTTGGTCGACCAACTAAATTGAATACTGCTGAAGCAATAATGGCATCTCTCTGGATAATGGGATTTCAGGCGTTGGCATCTGAAATTGCAGGCAAATTCAAATATGGCCAGACATTTATCGACATGAATTACGAACGATTGGAAGCATATGCACAATGCCAATCTTCATCTGAGGTCGTGGAGATACAACGAAAATTTATGAATGAACTTTATGAAGAACATTAATTGAATGTATCTAGAACCAGATTTTCAATAATGCCATATTGAGGGTCTCCTTCTGAAAGAAGTGTGTCTATACCGAACAGTTCTACGATCCTGAGCATTTTCAGATCCTGTATGAATGATTTGAACTTTTTCCGCAGTGAATAGCTGTCCTCCTCTGCCACAATGACGGCTGTGTAGTCTCCTCCGATGTGTTCAAGTAATAAAATGTGGCCTTCTTGCTCAATCTTGTTCAGTGAACCTCCTCCCAATACCTCTTTGGAAAATGAGGATATTGCCATCAATAATGCGGAAATCAATTGTTCATCAACCTGATCGTCTTCCCGGAGCTTTAGTGAAAAGACACTTTGTCCAGTCGATTTGGAGATCAAAACCAATGTAGGCTTTGCCATTTTTTGTTCAGGCTTATCTCCAAAGGCTGCCTGTTGCATTTGCAGATCATTGATCAGCCTCATTGCCTCCAAAGTGGCTATATATCTCATATAATTGTTGCCCAAAAACCAAACGTTGTGCCCGATCTCTTCCTCTTCAGGTGTAAGTTTTCTGCTTACTGAATCTAGACGCTTGAGGACAAGTTCCATTTCGTATGACTGATCCCCTATCAATTCCGTAGGCACCCTAAGATACAGATCCTGGACTTCTTCTGATAGGTTGTTTGCATGGCTCAATTCATTTTTGGCGATGAGAAGATAGATTTCAACCAAATAGATCAATGTGTTGAAGTACAGGTTGTCCATGTTAGATATCAAAGGCCTTAGGTCTTCCAATGCTTCAATTGCCTCATCCAACAATTCTTCCGATTGCTCAACCAAAAATTGCTTTAGCAGGACTTCCAATTGGATTGTTGTCAGTTCAATGATTGAATCATACATGTTCTCTTTTTCAGCTATTGACAGTGCTTTCAGGATCGTTTCATTTGCCTCAAGCAAATTCCCGAATGACATGGAAAACACTGACTTTGCGTTCAAATACCAAATTAGCGTATAATAATCCTTTTCTGCCTTCCTTTCAGGGATTACCAGTTCTCCTCTCAAGGTAAAGAACTCATCATCTACAAGGTCTTTCAGCCTATTCAAAAAGTCCTCTGCTTTCTCCCTCTCATGCAATTTTGAGTACAGAGTTGCAAAATATGAGAAAGTCGGTGGCTCAACAGCTTGCACTGACCTCAATATCCGTTCTGCTGAGGATAAGTGGAATCTTGCTTTTCGAATTTTTTTTTCATCCAAATACAATTTGCTTACAATCAGCGTATGGTTCAGAGCTAAATTGTAGTTCTTCAATTCTTCTAACGTTTTGGCAACTCCTTCAAGCACATCCCTTCCATCTTTTCTTTTGCCCTGCAGAATAAGTGTCACCGCTAGATTTGCTCCAACTACTGTGAAGTCTCTTCGGTCTCCAAGATTCTTGTAAGTTTCCATTGCCTCTCTTAGTTGCTTAATTCCTCTAGCAACATTGTTGGCCATAATACTGGAAATGCCCGCCAGATTCAAATAGAAGCCTCTATACCACAAATCTGTTACTGAATCAAACCAATTGTCAACGGATTGAATACTCTGTTTCATATCTTCATATTGGGCGGTGTAAAGTGATTTTAAGGTGCTGAGCAGATAGGGTGGAATAAGAAAATTGGCAAATTCATTTCTTGGTATCCATTTTTTAATTTTGTGAAGGTCTGTCAGCTCCTCATAAAATTTGATAGTTTCGTCCAAATTCTGAAAATCTCTTGTATAAACTTGAATCAACCCTTTTGTAAATAAAGCATCAAATCCAACAACGACATCATAGAGTTGTGGATCTCTCTCCAAATCTGTTTTCAACAAAACCTTGTCTACTAGTGCAAGAGCCTCTTCAAATTTTGTTTGATAGATGAGTGAACGAGCCAAATAAATCATTGGACCTTCGCTGTTCGGATAAGTTTCATATGTCTCTTTGATTAAATCATAATCTGATTGACAAAAAGTTATCCGTGAAGCGATATAAAGTAGAAGGTGGTCTGGCTCTCTCCATACCTTCAATGTTTCAAGAATTGCATTTGATAGATCATAATATGGATCTTTGGTTCTTTCAAGACGATTCCAAGTGATCGTCAAACTTTGAGTCTTGTCATGGGGTATGCTTTCCATTAAAAATTGATATTCTGTGGGAATTAGTGCAATTTCTTCATTAATCATCCAAATAACCTCTTGACATGCTCAATAGGGAATAAATTAATTTTATGGTATAAAAGTTTTCTACTTAATTGTTCCAACCTAAGTTCTATAAATCTTTCATCGAACCTGAAACTCGATTTCCTTCAATTTTAAGTATTTTTACTTCAACCACATCTCCATACGATACAATTTCTGTAGGATGTGTAACATATTGGTTTGCCAATTCTGAAATATGCACCAAAATGTCATTTTTAAGACCAATGTCAATAAAAGCTCCAAAATCAGTGACATTTCTCACAATCCCTTGAAGTATCATGCCCTCCTTTATGTTTTCAAGTGAAACAATATCCTTTCTGAAAACTGTGGTGTCAATTAACCCTCGAGGATCCAAATTTATGGACACTAATGAATCGATAATTTGTTCCATCTGCAATGGACTTACATCGAAAATCTTGGAGAGCTGAAATACATCGGCACTTCTTAAAGAGTCAATGACAACTGTAGGCCTCTTCTTCAGATCGTCAATGGTTAAATTCATTGATTTCAAAGTATCTTCTACAATTTGATAAGCCTCTGGATGAACAGCAGTTTCATCTAATGGATTGTCTCCATCATAGACTCTTAGAAAGCCAACAGCCTGCTCAAAGCTTTTAGAACCTATCCCTTTAACTTTCAATAGCTCTTGCCTGGACAAAAACTGGCCGTTCCGTGATCGGTAGTTCCAAATCTCCTTTGCTTTTGTTTCACTTAAACCTGGTATATAAGAAAGGATCTGTATGGATCCTGTGTTAAGGTCAACCCCAACAAAACTGACAACTTCCTCAAGCACACTCTTTAATGTCTCTTCTAGTTTCTTTTGATCAACATCATACTGATATTGCCCTACTCCCAATGATTTGGGGTCAATTTTAATCAGTTCTGCCATTGGATCCTGAAGTCTTCTGGCAATGGAAATTGCTCCTCTCAAGCTTACATCCAAATCTGGAAATTCCTCCCTAGCAATGTCACTTGCTGAGTAAACTGAGGCGCCTGCCTCTGAAACAATGGTGTATTCACATTTTGTTCCGTCAATTGCTTTAGCCACAATCTTTTCGACTTCCCTAAACCCTGTCCCATTGCCAATGGCTATTTTTGATACTGCATACTTTGATATCAAGGATTTAACCAACTCTTCCTTGTGATCCTGTTTCATTATGCCTGTATGAAGGACTTGGCCAATTTCATTGATAATTGCAATTTTAGACCCTGTCCTAATTCCTGGATCTATTCCCATAATGACCATGCCTTTCAGTGGAGGTTGCAAAAGCAGATTTCTCAGATTTTTTTCGAAAACCTTGATTGATTGCTTCTCTGCCTTTTCCAACAGTTCTCCATAAATTTTCCTTTGAATGCTTGGTTTGAGCAATCGCTTATATGATTCCTCAGTCGCCTGCATAATAATTTGGTCTCTGAATTCGTCTTTCCTTCTTTTAATATTGAAGATCTTGACAGTCTCTTTGAAAATGAGCGTTTTTGGGAACTCCCAAGACAACGTCACTTGTCCCCTCAATTCTGCTCTTTTAAGGGCTAATATTTGGTGAGGTTTTAATCGTGAAATATCAAAATGTCTTTCTTCCTTGCTCAAGTCGGTTTCTTCTAGTTCCTGTCCTTCATACCCTTTTTTCGCTTTCCGTTTTGAGGGGTCTACTATTTTTGTTGTGATTCTTCCTCTCTTTATTCCCAATCTATAAGAGGTGTCTCTAATCTGTTTGTTCAGGGATATTTTTTCCGCTATTATATCGACAATACCTTGGATGCCCTCCTCAAAATCTATCCTTAAGCTATTCAATTTCGACTTAACATTGTTCTCTGATAGATCTTCTTCAATAATGGCCATGGCAAGAGGTTCAAGCCCTTTCTGACGTGCAACTTCTGCCCGGGTTTTTCTTTTCGATTTATATGGAGAATAAATTGCTTCCAAGTCATGGATTGTTTCACAATTTTTGATTGATCTTTCCAAATCTAAATTCAATTTGCCCATTTCTTCAAGTTTTTTCAGTATGAAGCTTTTACGTTGTTCCAGCTTAACAAATTGGTCGTATGTTTCAATTAGTTCCCTAAGTTTTGTCTCATCCAGCCCTCCTGTTTTCTCCTTCCTGTAACGTGCAATAAACGGAACAGTTGCACCTTCATCCCTCATTTTGATGGTTTCAACAACTTGCTTCTCTGCAATTCCCAGCTTTTTGGCCACAAGCTCCGAGATGTTCATAGCATTAATTCTAATACGTGTTTATCACGTTGTCCTTATCTAACCTTTGGTACGAAACTTGATTAATCAATTTTGGTCATGAAGGTTATGAATTTCGAATCACTCATGACTGTCTTCGCCCATCAAGATGACGAAACATTCAGCGCAGGAGGTACAGTGGCCAAATTTTCAGCAAATGGGAAAAAATCGTGGTGTGTTACTGTCACCTCTGACATTAACAGAAAGGAAGAATTCGATAAAGCTTGCAAAATTTTGGGTTCAACTCCGGTTGTTTTGGACAATGACAAAATTACTGGTGTAAATGAAGAAGTGATTATCCTTCAACTAATTGAACTTATTAGGACATACAGGCCCGAAATAATAATCACGCACGTTCCGTTTGATTACCATAGGGAGCATAGAAGGGTTCATCAATGTGTAATGGAGGCGATAGAATGGGCAAGCCACACGACTGGAACAGAAATAGCCCATCAAGTTCAACGGGTTTATGGCGCTGAAACTACTGTTTTAATCCCCTTTCCGGAAATCTACATTGACATTTCATCAACAAACCATTTGAGGATGGAAGCAATTGCTTGCTATGAATCACAGTCTCACAAAGGGGGAAAAGGTTTCTATTCTCAATTCCATGGAACTCGGACTCATTTGAGAGGTATACAGGCTGGGGTTGCGCATGCAGAAGCGTTTATCGAGTTTCCGATTGCCAAATCGGGATCATTCAAGCCCACTAAGCATTTTGACTGGTTCAGATAGGTGAGGTGGTAATCCAGATTTTGTCGGTTCGCACGGATTAAGTCCTGCCGTAACCATGATGACATCCATCTTCTCTTGCTACCCGAACCCTTGCAAGGCGACTCATTGGGTTCTGCTTGCAATTTCACCAGCAGTGATGATCCGTTTCAGCATCCCTAGGATGTGTCGTTTCTGCTATCAGAGCCAAGCTCTCGCTTGGGAAATTTGCATTTCCACTGCCTGCCTTGAGGTGTCTGGACTTTCCTCAGGATTTTCATCCCGCAAGTCATCTCCACCTCTCCTATCACTAAACCGATAGTTTTTCACCATTAAAAAGATAGTGAATGTCTCAAATACACTACCAAACTGCTAGAAGCTTTTAATAAGATAAAAGCCATAAGTACTTGGATGAGCACTACTGGTATTGAAATCCCAGATGATTTGATTCGCCAATATGATGAAATGAGATTTGAAAAGAAAGTACAAGGTATGATCCTGAAAATCCAGGATGGACGGGTTGTGCTAGAACGAAGAACAGAAGAACCGTTTGAACAACTGGTTCAGTCATTGCCAGACAATGAGCCTAGATACGTACTGTATGACTTTCCAATCAAAAACAGAGTGGGGTTGGACGATACTCGGATGCTTTTCCTGTTTTGGATGCCAATGGAATCTCCAGTTAGACTGAGAATGAGCTATGCAGGAACCAAAAAATCAATTGTATCCAGCTTCTCAGGTATCACTACACAGATTCAGGAAGATGACAAGAAATCCTTGACCATGGAAAAAGTCAAGGCGGAAATCGCTGGAAGGCAAGGAATGAACTATCAACAATTTCGCTAGAAAAACCTGCCTTGTTTGACTACATGAACAATGTTTTCTCTGTTCGTAAGAATTGATGGATCATTAAGTGGATTTTCTTTTAGAAGCAATATATCCGCGTCATAGCCTTCGGCAAGGATTCCTGTTTTGCCTGCCAACTTTCCGACTGTTAATGGACCATTTCCAGTGGCTGACACCAAAGCATCTTCGGTTTTCATACCTGCCTTTACCAAATATTCTATTTCTAACGCATTTTCCCCATATTGAAAAATTCCTCCTGGACCAGATACAAACATGTCTGTACCTAATGCAATTTTCACGCCCTTTTTGATCGCTATTTGTAGTGCACTGAAATGTTGATTGTAGAGATCCCTTAACTTATCCATAGCATAGTCTGGAACTCCTGCCGATTCGGAAGCATGGTACAATTTTTCAACAACATAACGTGTGGGGACTAAGATAGCATCTTTCTCTATCATCAGGTCAGCCAGATCCTCATCTAAATATGTACCATGTTCTATGGTTTTTGCTCCTGCATCCAATGCCGCCTTAATGCCCGGAGCGCCGTGGCAATGGGCAGCAATCTGCCTTTCCGCACGGCTCGCTTCCTCAACAATAGTCATTAGCTCATCCATTGAAAATTGTTGGTGGATTGGGTGATCGATTTCACTCATAACACCTCCGGAAGCACAAATCTTAATCACTTCTGCCCCTTTTCTCAACTGAGCCCTGACTCCTTTAAGGCATTCTGAAACACCATCTACCAGCATTCCCAATCCTTCCTGTGCATGCATGAGCATGTCAAGCGGAGCAGAATGAACATCACCATGCCCTCCAGTCATGCTTAGAACATCTCCTGCACCATAAATTCTTGGACCAACTATAACCCCTTCCATTACTGCTTTGTTCAAGTGAACTCCCATTCCACCTACTTCCCTGACACTTGTAAAGCCTGCACTTAGCAATTGGCTGAGATCCCATGTTGCTCTAGCTGCGCCCACTCTTGGATCGACAAACAGCATCGCCTCAATAGATGGTGTTTTTGAACCAGTGAAATGCGTATGGCAATCCCAAAGACCAGGCATAATCGCTTTTGCCGTATGCTTAGTCTCAACTGAAGGTGCATGTTCGCTCTCACCGAAGTATATTATCTTTTTTCCAGAAAAAACGACTGTGGCATTTTTTACCACTTCCCCATTTCCTACAAAAGCAATTTCTGCATCTATTCTTACATGCGTTTCCATAATATTGATATTCCAAACCTTTTGATAATCATTTTGTACATCAATTGATTAAATTATCGAATTCTTTGATAGATCGAACGCTTTCTTGGAAACAGACTATTTCCCTGCCATCTGAAAATAATCATGGGCATTTTTCATCAACTGACGAAATTCCGTGGGTGTGGCCTTTTCCGAAGCATCAAAAATTTGATTGCAAGTACTAACAAGTTGATCAAAAAGAATGTCCCTGTGCGAGTTTTGATGTTGAATAGCCCAATATAGCTCTGGATTCTCGCTGACTACTTCTGACGTTGTTTTGATCTGTTTCTCAAAGGTAGTGGATGAAAATTGCTTAAGCGTCTTGAAACTTGGTCCATGCTTTGACAGCATCGTGCCCATCAGGATATTCACAAAATGAGCTAAATTCAAAGAGTAGCTCATGATGGTATCATGTTCTTCAATGGGTATGATTTTTAGAGAGGCTGAGGTATCCTCAAACAATTCTACAACCTCTGAAACCGCTTTTTCCGATTTGACCTTACAAATAATCAAGTTTTTGCCATGAAGATTCATTGCAGTAGGCCCAAACATCGGATGTGTTGAAACATACTTTATCCCATTCAAATTCAAACTTTGCAATTCTTGGATAATTTCCGTTTTTAATGAAGCGATATCAAATATCAATCCAGAAGGTCTTCGCTGAAGAATTTCCTTCACATCTTTTGCTATTCGGTTGAGAGGAGTTGATATGACAATCATATCAAAAACATCAAGATTGTCCGGCAGTTGAGAAAGATTATAGTCTGTCTCTGGGTAATGTGGATCAAAGGATTTAACTGTCATCCCATTGCTGGTGCAAAACAGCGAAAACCACTTCCCCATTCTTCCCATCCCGCCTAAGATAAGAACTTTCATGTTTGATTCCTTGCCGTTCATGTTTGGCAACGATGTTTGCGTTTTTACTGACGCTAAGATAATTTGCTCAAAGATGGACGAGCTAAAATCATTGGGGAGACCTATCTTTTCTGATATATTTTCTACCCTACGAAACACCTGCTTTTCAACCTGAAAGTTTCTGACAGGAATTTTCAATTCATTCTTTATCTTTCCGATTTCCTTTGCACACTCCAACCTCTTGGAGAGTAACAACAGCAGTTGTTCGTCAATGTTCCTGATTTCCGATCTCAACAAATCTAGTTGTTCGAGCTTTGCTTTGTCCTTGGTGATAAATAAGCATTCCTCCGATAATTCTTGATTGAATTGTTGATTTATAAGTCTAGGTGAACAAGTTTGTGGTATTCGTCTACGCTTCAATACAATCTTCAGTCAGTTCAAAACCGCCTTTTAAGTATCTAATTCCCAAATTCAGATTGCTTTTTTTCCCTGTATTCCTATATCTTTCAAAAAACCAAAGCGCCATGACATAAAGGACTGCTTTCGAATATAAAATCATCTCCTTGATGTGTGGTTCCTTGAACTCTTCACTGCTCTGTAGCTTTTCTACTAACGAATTCAAAAACTTTTGACTGTCATATCTTTCTTGGAGACCAAACGAATACCACTGTGAATAAAGAACATCAAACCACGTACTCCCTAATGATCCATATTCCCAATCAATCACTGCATACCTTTGCGTTTCTTCTATTTTCAACTTCAGGATGTTGTAATGATGAAAATCACCATGTACCAGTTCTCTTTCAACCCTCTTGGACAACCATGTTAAAAGAACATTGAAATCATTGCTTTCAGGCTCTTTGATCGAATGTTTAGCAATTAATTTCTGCAAGTGGGCTATTGCTTCTGACAGCATAGTGTTATGGTTTTCAAAGCCTGCGTTATTCTTGATTTTTATCGATTTCATGTTGCTTGCCAATTCAATCATTTTATCGATTGATGGAAAGCCTAAAACTTTCTCTTCAGGAAACCATTCCGTCAAATTGATCACATGGGATGATCCTTTGATTTGGCCAACAATCCTAGGGAACAATAGCATGGATGCTGCTGTATTTTTTTGAAGCGACAGAAGACTTGTTTTTTCCCTATCTGCAAATCGCAGAAATGATGATCCATGGGATTGAACAGAATAACAGCGCGCGAGAACTGTTTTTGGGATGTGGTCATCGTACATTTCAATCTCAGTCCCTTTGATTGCAGTGACTTTTCCAGTTGAACTGCAGAGGAATTTTGCCGTGGATAGACCCTTTGATATGGGTTCAAGATTATTGAATCCAATCTTTTTGAGAATAGTGCTCATTAATTCCATAAACTTCAATTATATCAGGCAGAGTGACCTTATTAAATCAACTGTACGTGAAATTGTTCAAAGAACGAATCGGTCGATTAATTCCTTAACCTCATTTACGTAAACAAACATAAGTT
>JALUTL010000297.1 GCA_027016475.1 Candidatus Heimdallarchaeota archaeon | reverse complement strand
ATAAACAACCGCATCATTTTGTCCACTATGGATCGATCGGCTGGACTTCTGCTATGCATCAGTTTAGTAGTTTTTTTGTTATTATTAAAGATATCCAATCTTAATGTTGAGTGAAGCGAGTGCCACCATTCCCTTCCAAAGCACTGACTGCATGCTCTTTTGACGTGATAATTGCAAGACGTCCTTCTTTCCTCTTAAGAAAATTTATGCAGGATTCTACTTTTGGTTTCATTGTCCCTTCACCAAAAGCTCCATTGTGCATCATTTCTTCTGCTTCAGCAAGGCTCAACTCAGGTAAATGTTGCTGATTTTCTTTACCAAAGTTTTGGTAAACACCGTCAACATTAGTGATGATTAGGAGACAGTCTGCATCGATATTGTCAGCAAGGACAGCAGAAGCACGATCTTTGTCAATAACTGCATCAACAGGAACCAATTTTCCGTCTTTTTGGATGACGGGAGTTCCACCTCCGCCAACAGCAATAACCAAAGTCCCATTGTCAATCAACGATTCAATAACGTGTGCTTCAATAATTTCTTTAGGTTTTGGAGAAGCAACAACTCTTCGATATCCTAAAGGAAATGAACGATAGATTTCATCATCAGATATCTGAATCTTCGAAAATTCAGAATCCTTGAAATAGGGCCCAATGGGTTTGACAGGGTTTTGAAATGCAGGGTCGTCTGGATCCACCAAGACTGCGCTTGGAACCACCACCACTTCACGTTCAGGCATTATGGATTTTAATGCAAGCTCAAGCAAAACACCAATTTGGGCCTGGGTCATAGCTCCAAGGATACGAAGAGGAAGGGCAGGAACAGTTGAGGATGCCTGTTGAAGCAGTAAATTGCCTACCTGTGGACCGTTGCCATGGGTAATAACCACATTATGCCCTGCATCTATGAACTGCTTGATTACAAAGGCAGTTTCCTCAATCTTTCGAACCTGTTCCTCGTAAGTACCAACATCATTGCCATCTGTAATCATATTTCCGCCAATAGCCACAACAATCTTCATTATATCGTTCCATCAAAATTTCCGCCATATAAAATAAGTCGTCCTGCCACTTGCAAAACGAAGATATTTACATTGTGACAAATAGGAATTTTTAATCTGTTCTATTGTAGGAATAGAGACGAGTAGCCAGATCCTTCAAATATTCGGAATCATATTTTCCGCCATCGTGCACTTGGCGGATGTGAGCTGGAATTGAATCATATCCCAAAAATGCACCAGACAAGGCTCCAGTCATTGCACCTGTTGTGTCTGTATCCCCTCCTGCACCAATTGCACAAAAAACTGCCTGATCAAATCGATTGGGAAACTTCAAAAAGGAGTAGAGGCTCCAGACGACAGAAGGCACAACATATGGAGAGATATATCGCCAGCCACCCTTCACGTCTCCGCTATATCTATTGTATACCTCTTCAGCGGCGACAGCAGGATCAAGGGACAATAGCTCAGGAAGAGCCGAAATTGCATCATACATAGTTTGATTAAACTTTATTCGCTGAAGGATCGTATTTATGAATTGATCCGTATCCAGTGCTGTCATGTTCAAACATTGGTAAACGCCTATGGCTATGGCTATGCTTCCAGCAGAGCATCGAGGGTCAAGATGAGTGACTTCACCCTGTTCAATTGCATACTGCACAACATCGTTAATATCTTTATAGAACAACGCTATTGGAGCCACTCGCATAGCACTTCCATTTCCAGCTTTTGGAGGACGGCTTGCCGCCTCTGATGCGGAAAATCCAGCCAAATAGCGACGCAATACTTCATCAGTTGAAATTCCAATACCTACGATAGTTCTTGATTTGTACAAATTGACAAGTCTTTCAAAATAGTGAAACTTGTCAAATTTTCCCATTTCCAACAATGAAATGCAAAGTTCTCGAGCAAACTGGGTATCATCAGTATACTGACGAGCTTTGGAAATTCCTGAGGATTTGAGCTCCTCCAATTTGGGAAGATATTCTTTATTGACGTACTCTGGACTTTGACCTTCCACAGGGTACCCCAATGCATCTCCAACTGCCTTTCCCACCAATGCCCCCCGATATCGACCAAGAATATCCATCACAATATCACAGATACATCAGCAAATAAACCTTTGTCCTTTTGAAGGAAATGTTCCAGAAATACTTCAAATAACATCGGAAATCAACCTTAGATATTCTAAAACATCATTTTTCTCCAATTTTTCAATGGAATCCATGTTTTGTTTAACAGCAGATTTCATAAGCTTCAATGAATTTTCAAAACGGGTTACCTCCTGATCATACAAACTATTTAAATAAGGAAGAGAGACGTTAGAGAGGAACTTTTGTGCCATATCCATGTATTTTTTTCTTCCATTGAAATCCGTTTTCATTTCGCAAAATTGTGCATATAATAGACATATCTCAACCAATACTGGAATCAGGGAGTTTTCATGGGCAACAGTAAATATTTCGTCCGCAACTGACATAATTTCTTTCAAAGCGTTTTCATCCTTCGAAAGGAAATATTCTTCCAATTTGAGTTCCAAAAAATTTTTAGAAACCAATATCTTGAACTAAGCCCGCATTTTTCTGCCCATGAGTTCCTGAAGTAGAGCCAAAGCCTTTTTCTTTTTTATCCATTCGCGTAGAACCTTTGAGATAAAGTCCGTAAGCAATGTCGCCATAAATTTTCACAACCTCCAAGCTTGTATTTGCAATCAGTGTATCAAGCTCGTGGACACATACAGAAGCATAATCCCTATCTTCTTTAAGAAGGGAGATTTTGGTCAGAAGCAGATAGACAAGGGCCTGTACATCTTCCGATTGAAGCTCCTTAAAGATCGCCAATGCAGCTTGAAGTTTTTCGATAGCAAAATCATATTTTTTCATGTACTGATCCAAACCCTTGCCATTGCCATTTGATCCCCCAATTCTTGGGCCAATTGCAATGACATGCTGTAAAAGTCAAAAGCCATAGAATAATTGCCTTGAAGGTCAATCAAAATTCCTAACATATTGTATGCCTGCATCAAACCATTTTTGTTATCAAGCATTTCAAACAGCCCAAACGCATCTTGAATAAGCTCAAATGATTTCACCAAATCCCCTTTCATAAAACAAGAAACCCCGATACGATATTCTATTTTTGCCTTCCATGCAACATTGCTGCATTTGTCAAGAAATTTCTCCCCCCCTTTCAACTGCTTCTTCATATAGACCTTGATAGGCCAAACTAGTCAAGTACCAATACAACGCTTTACAATCCAATGCATTGTCTTCTAATTTAGATTTGCTGTATTCCATCAATGCAGAATAATTCTTGTTTGAAAAAAGTTCCTCAAATTTATCCAAGGACTCATTTTGTATTAAAAAGTTAGGGATCATTTTAAATTAAAAAGATATCGTTCTTCCAAATTTCATACCAAAACATTCTTTTTGTTTCAACCAAAAAATATCTTTATTGACTGATTTAGGTTCACGAGTAATAAATGAGGTCAAGATTGTCTTGGATGACCTATACTATCTTGTCACACAAAGAATCCGAGGAATAGGACAGCTCCAGGCAAAAATTATGTTGAAGCATGCAATGGAAAGACTTGTTTTTGCACATAATGAAATGATACAGACCCTCAAGTTTACTTCGCCTGATTTGGTGCAATTGGGTGCGGCATTGAGAGAATTCATACCTACTGCCAGAAAGATTCTCAATTATACACCTCCAAACTATGAAGAGTTTTGGTTGCAATTCTATTCTCTTTCCACCCAATGGATACGAACATTCGCAGAATCCATAAATTTCAATGACAATGTCCAAATTGAGGCAACTGCACATTTACTGAGTCAACTCCTAACTGGAATCGATTCAATCGACGAACTGCCCCCGCCCCTTCCTTTTGATGACCCTGAATATATTAACCAACAAATTTCTATTCTCAACGCTTTAAGCAGTACTGGATCGCTTTACTCAGTGGCTGTCCAGATTTCACCCATTATAGCATTTGAAGAGATTGTAGGTTGGGTCAATCTAGTATTTTCCCATTATAGGCTCAAATTGGAATTGTTGAACAACCTTTCATGGGAGACATATTTCAGGGTGGCAAACAGTGCAGAAGAGGTATATCAAACAATTCTCTTCAGCACATGGTCTTTCAATGATCTTGTCAATGTAGCCTTAAAACTTCAGGAGTTCTTTGGAGATGACTGGCCAAAAGAAATTGTTTCTGCAAATTTTTTTGATGATTACAATCACAATGGCATTTGCCAATTGCTTGATCTACTGGTTCAAACAATAGATTCTTTTCTTTTCAAGCTGGATTCTGCAAAAAAGGCAGGACTAATTCCCATAAATGATGATCCGAATAAATCCCAAAAAATTGCATCAATAAAAGGCATACGAACTAGTTTTTTGACATTGAAGGATATTGTGAAGACGACAATAATCTCCTTTGAGGATAATCCGTCAAATATTGATGAAACCATGAACAGAATCAACACCACTCTTAAAAATCTTGAAAGTTTGACAAAGGGTCAGCAGTTCATATATACCCTTGGTGCACCACAGCAATTGGGATATTTGAGACTTCTCAAATTTCAAATCCTTCTTGCGACAAACCAAGCGATAAAAAAAGCAGATTCGACCCCCATAGAAAAACTTGCAGAAGAAAAATCAGAATTTTTGAAACTTGAGCATCCCATCTCAATTCAGTATGAAATCATGATCATGTATGCCCTTCTCCATACCTATAATTCATTGAAAATGCTGGACAATTTTTCTGAAATCAGAAACAGAATAGATAAAACATTGCCACGGAACCAATCAAAACCAAGAGATTATGTAAGCCTACAACTTCTCTCTTTGATTCTCGAAGATGGCTTTCACCAACAGAAATTCATGTATCTCAAGAAATATTCTGAGGATATGGGAATTGCAGACATTTCTCCCCATTTTGTGGCATATCTTCAATATCTTGAAGCAACATACAATGGAAAAAAAAGTGAACCACCTCCCTTTCAGAAACCAACCAATTCTATTGACCCCAAATCGGCTTTCACTCCGGAACTGAACCCAATGTTTTATCCATTCAACAGAGAAACAGACAAAATCATTCGTTAAGTCATTTAGGTATCATTACTGATTTTATTTGTGCTTTGAAAGGCAGTGTGTTGACCCATCTGTTCCTTTTCAGAAACGATCTTAGAATTGTTGACAACACTTCCCTTCTTGCAATTTCTGGCAACAAACGAATCATCCCCGTTTTTGTGAAAGACCCAAGAATATATGGATGTAACAGATTTGCCACTGCCTTTCTTGAAAAATGCATCAATAACCTGAACAAGGACCTTCAGAAATATGGGGCATATCTCCATTGAAGGCGTCCCAGAAAAAATACTACCGGAAATAATAAAAGAATATCCATCGACGGAGTTGCATTCAACAAAGACAATACTTTGTTCAGTATCAGAAGGGATGCAAAGCTAAAAGACATGGCTAACAAAATGGGAATTGACATTTTCCAAACAAATGATCGTTTCCTTGTGGAATTTGATACGATCAAAAACAAAAAGCGGATGCCATATCGAATTTTTACCCATTTCTACAATCAGGCATCAAAGCAAATAGTCAGGCAACCTTCTCAGAAAAGCCAAGGGAATCCTCTTTTGAAACAATTGAAGAATACACTATTGATACTTCTGGATCTGAAGGAAGAGATCTGGCCATTAGCCAATTGGAACATGCAATTAGTCTAAAAAACTACCAGCAAACCAGAGACTATCCTGCATTGAATGGCACAACAGGATTATCCCCACACATCAAGTTTGGGACAATTTCAATTCGGGAAGTGCACACTACCTTGACAAATGCATTGGGAGAACACCATCCAATCATCAGACAATTGTTTTGGAGAGAGTTTTTCTACTATATAGTCCACCATTTCCCCCATGTCATGAAAACTACATTCATCAAAAAATATGAACAACTGCAATTCCGAAACGACAAAAAGCTCTTCCAGCATTGGATAAACGGAACAACCGGGTTTCCAATCATTGATGCTGCAATGAGGGAGCTCAAACAAACAGGGAACATGCGCAATAGACTCAGAATGATTTCCGCCTCCTTCCTTGCAAAAGACCTCCTTGTGGATTGGAAATGGGGAGAACGATATTTTGCAAAATATCTCAAGGATTACGACCCCGTCGTCAACAGAAACTCATGGCAATGGGTAGCATCAGTAGGTGTCGATGCAGTACCCTATTTCAGAATATTCAATCCCTGGATACAGCAAAAAAAATTTGATCCAAACGCAGAGTACATCAGACACTGGATACCTGAGCTAGAGAACAGTCCAGCTACAGCCATTCATTCCATATACAAAAAACCTGTTGAAAACTATCCAAGTCCAATTGTTAACCACAAGGAACAAGTACACCAGTGCAAATTACTTTATACCAACATTGCACAGATTCAGTAACTATTGGCTCGAGTATCAGTAACAGACCAACCACCAACTACAACTTCAAAGCCTAACATCAAAAGGAACACTACGAAAACCAATAACAAATACTTCGTGTTTATATTTACGGACATCCATTTTACAAAAAAAATATTACCAATGTGGAAAATTCAGAATATCTTTTGCCGAGATACCAGCAATAACAACTTACAACAACCAAAAAGTAGTGAAAACGCCTCCAGCAGGACTTGAACCTGCGACCTTCCGGTGTTTGCATGGTTTTCATTTAACAGCCGGATGCTCTGCCAACTAAGCTATGGAGGCTTTCTAAATTGGTTGTAAATGTTTGCCTTAAAATTTTTAGTGGTAGGAATCGTTGGGAATTTTGCAAGTTGTGGATTTTTGTGGGATGAAGAAGATGGGGAGTATTTCACAAAAAGTTTAAGTAGTTATAATGAGTATTATATCTTGCAGCCACTCTCGTTTTTTCTTGGGTGGCTGCCTCCCTCCCCCCACTCATTATTATCCGAAATGGATAAATACTCTTGAGTAGGAAAATATATCATGACTCGTTGTGTTTGTTATTTTTCCTTCTTTTTTTGGTTCCGTTCTCAGTTGCTGCTGATGGAGATGACGGGCTTGGTTCGATCTATACAAGGGTTTCAGATGTCGATTTCAAGTTTGTTCCTCCCGAGGAGGACAGGTACGAGGTTTATGTTTCGTTTCATATTGAAGCCTGGAATCAGCTTTCAAGTACAGAAACACTTGATTCATGTGGGTTGAAGGTGGTTATATCAGTTGATTCAATTTCCTATTTGAATGAATTCTGCAAATTGGATCATCCAAAAGATTTTAGTGGCGGGAGGTCAGATTTTTTGGATGGCTATTCCCTTATTTCTTTTGAAGTTCCAGTAAAGGATGCAATAAACTTGAGTTCATTTGACATTTATATCAATTTGACATCGAGTGAATCTAGTGTTGGAGGGCTTTACAATGCAACCATATAAGGTGTCGAATTAAGAGATTCACTAGAGTCTGGCAAGCCTGCCTTGTCATTTCGTATTGCTGAGGCATCAGCTTCTGTCAGATTTTATCATGATGAACATTATAATCTGGAATACGTGATGAATTATGAGCTCATTAACACAGGTTCTACTCCTTACAGCGTAACAACGCCAAATCATCATTTGGGATATCCATATGTACTGAGCAGACAGATTTCAATTTTTTTCAGCAAAGTTTCCCCTCGATCTGTCCATTCTATCAACACAATCAACAATAATGATCAGGAAGCTCCTCTAGGCTTTGACCTTCTCAAATAAATTTCCTCAATTGTTTCATCTGCTTTACCATCAAAAACAAGGCTCCCTTTGTCCTTCATAAAGGAACGAGTTGTCAATTCCTGCTCTGCAAGTCTCTCAAGAAGTTGACTGAAACTCTCTCCGTCCCTCTTCAACCTCTTCAATCTATTGTGTACTTCTTCCTTGATTGTTAGTGTCTAGGGTGCCATTAAAATATTCTGCAATATAAACATAAACACTGTGTTTAAACAATACCAATCACATTCAGCGGTAAGTAAAAAACATCTAAGAATGGTTAAAATGATTGATTCTTTAACACAGGACATCCCTGAAGCAGATTGAAAATTCAATTACAACCACTAATGCTCTTCTTTGCTGAAGCTGTCCTACATCCTCTTCTAGGGGATCCACCACCAATTCTATTTAGGTTTTAAGTTGTTTCTATTTGGAAAGTTTCTTATTTTCGTAATTTCAAACAAATTAATGGCAAGAGTTCGGCTTTTCAAATCGGATGATGCTACAGCAGTTGCAGCAGTGGCAAGAAAAGCTTGGCATTACACATATAAGGACATCTTCAGCAAAGAGAAGATAGAAGAATTTCTGGCCGCCCATTATGTGCCTTCCAATTTGGTTGAAGGAAATACATTGAGGAATTCTTTCTGGGTTGCGGAAGACAAAGGGAAGGTTATTGGCTACATACAAATTGGTCAATTTCAGGGAAAGATGAAGCTCTTTCGCATGTATCTGGATCCGGACTACATTGGGAAGGGAGTTGGGTCAATGCTTCTTGAAACAGCAGAGAAATTCATGGTTCAGCATGGTGTAAAGAAGTATGTATTGGAAGTACATCCTCAAAATAAGCTTGGTCTATCTTTTTATCGGCGGAAGGGTTTTTACGAGGTTAAAGACGATAACACTGATTGTTCTTCGGAATGTGAACTTGTCCTTGAAAAACAGTTATAGTGTTCTAGCTTTCTTGAACTTGGGATAGGTCTGCCGTGTGATCTTTGGCAACTATCTCCGATACTTGAATTAAGTATTGAACAAGCTGATCTTCAGAAGTTTCCTTTTTTTTTCCTTTATCAGTTTGTAAGTCTCCAAGACTCTATAAATTTGAACTTTTGTTAACAAGTATCCTTCGGGATAGAACACAACAATCAGTATCAAGGAAAATGTCGTGATAAGCCCAAAAAGTGCACTTAAATCAGGGATGGCCGGGAACAATAACCAATTCCATGAAAAAGTCTGTGAAATGACCCCACAAATGGCAGCAATCCGCCAAAGCATTAATGCTTTCCTTGTATTTTGATTTTTAAGCACGATTGGAGGATTAATGTGTACAATAGCAAAAAGGAGGAAAGACACAAAAGTGAACAGGAGACGTAGCCATTTGTGGTTTGCGGCGTAGATGATTGTGTTTTGGAAACTATATCCAAATGAAGGATCAGGGCTATTGGGGTCTGGAGGAAGATCAATCAGGAAACTTCCTTGTTCAATTTGTTTCCATTGTATTAAAATGACGATTAGGAGAAAAGAATATGCTAATGTAAGCGACAGAAAAGTATAGTACTGTCTTTCAGAAAATAGAACCCTAAGTCCATAGGACATCAATGACAATGAAAGCAGAATAATGAGTAGTTCCTCCATTTGCCATCGAAGTAAGGGAGAAATATTGAAGAAACCTGATCGAATCAATTGGATTGATGCCCCTATAATCCAGACACCCATAAGGATGAGATAATCATTCAAGCGAGTACGATAAAATGCTTGCAAAGAGTATATGGAAGGGACAATTGCCAGAATTGCCACAGCAAAAGAAATAGGAAGTAGGTTCATTGCCATCTTAGGTACCTACAAATATTAAAGAGTTTATCATCGTCAAGTTCAGATAGGAACTTATTCAGCCGCTGAAGCAAGTTCAGACGACTTGGCGAGACGATTTCGCCACTATCCCATCAGGATGATCCCGTTGGGACTACTTTATATATGTGCAGCCCCGTACAGTCTCAGAATTCCCCATTTTGCTAAATAGTTCTTCTGATCCTGTACAATTTAATGGTTGCTTTGAAAAACATAAGGTTTTGGAGTGGAGATGATTAAAAGTGAATGCAGGTATGCAAATCATTTAAATAAGCTACCTATCAAAAATTTACCATGAAAATTTACTCTTTGTATATT
>JALUTL010000296.1:2177-3227 GCA_027016475.1 Candidatus Heimdallarchaeota archaeon | reverse complement strand
GACTTTACAAAGGCTACAACCAATTCTTCGATGGAAAAATTATCTGGAAAAGATCATTGAGAATACGAATATTGATTTTGAAATTTGGCTGGAAGCAGTCCAAATTCTTTTGAAAATTGAACTGTTGGAATACAAAATTGACTTGGATCCATTAAAAAGAGAAAAGATTATTGAGTTAATTGAGAAGCAGATCGAAATTGCAAAAGCCAATAGTCTCAAAAATATTTGGATCAATGGATTGGCTATCCTAATCCAAATGCATTTAGAAGGAAAAGAGCTGGAAAAGGCAAAATCTGTTCATGATATCTTAGTTTCCATGCGGAATAATCCATCATTTGAATTATATAATAAACAGTTAGATGAAGAAATCAACAATTATCACATAAATCTCCTAATGTTCAAACAATCGCTATCCAAATTCAATTCCGATCATTTGAATATGTTGAAACGCTTGAAAATTGAAGACTATATTAACAAAGTATTGAAAGTAATGGATGAAAACCATTTCGCTGATTAATCCTTGTCTAGGAGGATGGAAATTCCTGGAAGAGTTTTGCCCGCCAAGTATTCCAAGGCTGCTCCTCCTCCTGTTGATGCATGAATTGGGCTATTTTCAGGCAATTGAATTTTGAGCTGGTCGAGAGTCATATTCAAAGCATAAACGCTGTCTCCACCACCGATTACCGTTGAAACATTCTTTTCAATGATTGTCTTTGCTATAGAAAGGGTGCCCTTCGAATATTCTGGCTTTTCAAAGACCCCCATTGGGCCGTTCCAAACAATTGTATTTGCATCAGAAATCAATTCCGCAAAAAGTTCCTCTGTTTTTGATCCTATATCCAAACCCATGGAATCTGAAGGGAAATCACCAATGTCTTTTTCAACAATGGATCCGTTTTCTATCCACGGCTCATTGAATTCCTTGGCCAATTTAAAATCTAGGGGCAGGTAAATTTTCGTACGCTTTTCTTCTGCCTTTTTCATAAGTTCCATAGCCGTTTTAATCATTGTTTCTTCTACAAGTGATTTTCCGATTTCATGGCCTAAGGC
>JALUTL010000296.1:646-2167 GCA_027016475.1 Candidatus Heimdallarchaeota archaeon | reverse complement strand
GCCTTCAAGAAAGTAAATGCCATTCCGCCTCCAATCAGAATTTTTGAAGCGAAACCGATAAAATTCTGAATGATTTCCAATTTGTCAGAGACTTTTGCTCCTCCGAAAATAGCAACAACTGGTGGTGTTGGATTGTATAATGCCTTCGAGAGTGCGTTCAATTCCTTCATAACCAATAATCCAGCTACAGCAGGGAGATACTGTGCAACGCCGAAAGTTGATGCATGGGCTCTATGGGCGGTTCCAAATGCGTCATTTACGAAAATCTCCCCATATTGAGCCAGTTCACGGCTGAACTCAGGATCATTCTTGGTTTCACCAGGGTGGTATCTGGTGTTTTCCAACAATAGAATTTCACCAAGCTTCAACTCAGAAACCATTGTTTGAGCTATTTGCCCACATGGTTCTGGACTGAATTGGATGTTTTTGTTAAGCAAACCTGAGAGGTATTTTGCAACAGGCTTCAGAGTATATTTTCTTTCCGGGTCTCCATTTTTTGGTCTTCCTAGATGTGACATCAAGACGATTGAACAATTTTTATCGAGTAGGTACTGGATAGTCGGAATTGCTCCTTTAATACGGGCGTCGTCCATGACCTTTCCATTTCCAATGGGAACGTTGAAATCCACTCGAACCAAAATACGCTTGTTCGTTACATCTATATCCATAATTGACTTTTTGTTTTTCACATGCTCCTTACACATGTTGATTTATAAATTCCCTTAATAGAACCCGATTTGAACTAGATTCTATTCTCATTTTGGCATCCTTTCTTTTACTACATTGTTGAAATTTGTTTCTACTACAATCGATTTCGTTTTAAGGATTCAAAAGAAGACAAAATTGTGGAAAAACAAATTTGTCCAAATTGTGGAGAGTCTGTTTCTGTTTCAGCAAAATTTTGTGGATATTGTGGCTTGCCTCTTGCAGAAAAGTTGATATGTCCCACATGTTCCAAAGAAAACATCCCTGATGCAAAATTTTGTGAATCTTGTGGAACACCACTTTCTCAAAGAATCAGTTCAGAGTTCCCAGTTTCACAAAATCAAGGAACGACAAGTACAGCACCCGTTTCTTCCGCTCCTACAGGATATACGGAAACAACACAATCTCCATATCAACAGCATCCTTTGTCTCCTTGGAGAGGTCAGAGGAAAGAGCTGGAAGAAGGAACCGTTTATGAAGATTTCATCAACCCATTACAATCGCCATTGCTGACAGGAGAAGATCGCAATCTTGTGGTAATGCTTTCTTTGGCTATAGGACTGGCTATTGTCTCTCGATATTTACTCATGCTTGACCGCTTTCCACATATTTATTCAATCATCATTTCATTCGGCCTAGCGACTGTCTTCATAGTTTCATACATTGTCTGGATGAGACGGGGATATCACCAATTTGGTTTGGAAATCAAATTTGATACTGACAAATTCAATATTGTTGCTTCTGGTGTTCTCAGTACCTTTTTCATTTCATACGTCGGTGCGATGATAGAAGAAGATGAAACCCAATCGGTTCCTT
>JALUTL010000296.1:0-636 GCA_027016475.1 Candidatus Heimdallarchaeota archaeon | reverse complement strand
TTATGAAAAAGTCACATTGACACTTAGCTACAATCCAAAGCAGTTTTCATCCAATACAATTTCAAAGCCAGAATTTGTAGCAAGAATTGTCCATTTGAATGCAAAGAGGAATTTCCTCTTTTTGATTTTGATGATTGGGTATTCCATCCATTTTCTCCTAAGTGGGCAGCTTTCGGAATGGGTAGTCCCTCTTGAAATCTTTAGCGGTTTCCTCGGTCTTTACAGTGTGGTGGAAGTTTTTCCTGGTGTGGGAAGGGACAAATTACTCTTGAGATACGCAAAAAACTATCAGAATATTCTTCTTTTCATGGGTGGATTATTTCTATTCGCGCTTACCACTGGATGGCAGTTCAATTCTTTTCAGGCAATTTTTTGATCTCATAGGTTGTACAATGAGGCAAGCTCATGAATTACACGTTCAAAAATCTCATTCACGTTTTCGCCGTTCAATGCTGAGGTATAGATTGAGTGAGTTTTCCCTTTGAAGTCTGGATATTTGTTCTTGATTTTTTCCCAAAATGCTTCCATCTCATCCATTGACACTTTGGGGTTTCCCAAATCGATTTTGTTTCCAATAAGCACAACAGGTATGTCTTTCCTGTTGTTGTAGGATACGTAAAAATCATCAAACCAATT
>JALUTL010000295.1 GCA_027016475.1 Candidatus Heimdallarchaeota archaeon | reverse complement strand
GGAGACAACCCTCCATTTGGTGCTTTTTCAATGGAACTGAGGGCAGAATCTTTTGATTTTGGCAATGCATCAAAGGTTATTGAATCATTTCCAACAGGAAGAACCAAGTCGATTGTCCCAATGGCAGGAGGGGCAACAAGCAAAATCAGTAGGGTTAGAGAAAGAAGTTGCGGAAAGCGTTTGCGTTTTGCAAATCCAGAAATCATTGATGAGTATATGGGAGCAACCAATAAGAACGTTATCTTTTTTTCACGAACAGGACTTTTAGTGAACAATTGAGTGAGAAATAGACAGACATTATAGTATATACTGTCGGATTCTTCGGTAAATGATTACTGCATTCAGGATTAGAGAGGCTATCAACAAAGCCCAACCCAATGGATAAACGCCAAATTCTCGTATGTCCAACGTTCCCAGCGTTGTTACAAAGACGGTGATGTTGTAAAAACCAGGCTTGGGCAAATCCAAAATGGTCTGTTCAACAAATTGGAAGTTGCGGTAGACATTTGAGGATTCGTTGGCTGTAAAGTCCAAAAATGACACATTCAAGATCACCAATGTTTCACTGGAAAATGTAAGCAGAATTGAAGGACTTTGGAATCTGAACGTTTCTGTAACCGTAGTGTCAGGGATTGCAGTAACCGTATTGACGGGCTTGGTTATTGGCATCAGGAAGACCAAGCTGAAAATGAAGAGAATCAAGGGAACAGTTTCGTACTTCATGCAGTCCACCTCACAGGCCAATGTCTCGCCGGACATGCAAAACTACGGCCAAAGCGAACAGGACAATCGCAGCAATCAATGGAAGGAAAACAGGCAGCAAGGGCCGCGGTGCAAACAGATAGTTTATTGGGTCAAATATCATTGCAATGGGCGATCGAGGGTCTATTTGAGCAGAAATGAGAAGCATACCGATGGAAACAAAGACCAGCAGGCCAGTTTCAGGGTCTTTTGTCAGTTCCGCAATGAACAGGGCCAGTGAAAGGTATGTTGCAGATCCAAGGAGCATGAGAAAGAAAATCTGAGCAAACTGCAACGGCCTGAGTTGGGATCCACCAGGAAAGTTAAGGAGCATCATGCCAATGAACAGCCCAAACGTGATGAGAGCCAGACTTACAAGATAGGTATAAACGACATATTGGATTCGGCTCATTCCTTGACTCAACCAATAGCCGTAGCTACGATCCCGAATTGAGGAATTCCAACGGAATGTAAGAAAAAACCCAAGGGAAAGAATCAATGAAAGCATAAATCCGTTGGCAAATACGGCGACATATTCCTGCCGGATAAAGTGCATACGAAACCAAAACATGCCTTCAGGGGCATTCGGGACGGAAAAGGTAAAAAGGAAAAGTCCTGCAATTGATGGAAATGCAGTCAAGGTAAAGATTGTGGGTGAGCGGATGATAATCAATTCCGAAGCCCGTCTGACAATGATTGAAAAGTTTTTGATTTTCATTGATACAGATCCTCCAAGATTATTTCCAATTTTTCCCTTGCACTGAAGCTGAAAATAAGGCCTCCCTCCATGGTAAATCGCTCAAGTATCGACCAAATCTGGGATGATACGTGCAAGATGATCTCAAGCCCAATAACACTTTCTTCGACTCGGAACACAATGTTCTCCTCTTCAAGCATGGCAATCAATTTGCCGGGGTCGTCAACAGTGATCGAATATTGAATGACTGTATCTTGGAGCAGGGATGAATGAAAGACACTGGTTCCTTCCTTCAGGATAAGAACTTCTTCACAGAAAAGCCGAACTTCCTCCAAACGGTGTGTTGCCATAATGACTTTGCATTTGGTGGTGTTGATTAATTTCTTGATAAGGTTTAGCACCTTTGTTCGGGCAATAACGTCCAGAAAGTTTGTCGGTTCGTCAAGCACGATCAATTTTGGATGTCCATAGAAGAGAGGCATAAGTGCGGCTTTTCTGTACTGCCCTGCCGAAAGGCTTCCCAACTTTGCAGTTCCATCCAAACCAAATTCAAATTGAATGTCCTCGGTAAGGATGCATTCCCCGAAAATCTCTTCTAAAAGTCCCACCCACTGATCCACGGTCAGATGTTTGGGAAGGTTGGGGAAATCAGGTACAACCCTCATATCTTTTTTTGGAATGCCCATATTTATTGATCCTGAGCTAGGGTGTATCAAGCCCAACATCAGCTTGATCAGTGTTGACTTTCCGCTCCCATTGGGACCCAACAGTCCCAAATATGATGATGAGATAAAAACGTTCATATTTGAAATTGCCCTTCGAGAGCCGTAGGTTTTTACCAAATCAACGCATTCAAGAGTAGCAGGCGTCCCATCCAAAGTTTTAGGGGGTTCACTCATAGCAGACAATCTTATGAGTTTTAAATGAATTATAATGGTTTTTTATTGCTGATGGAAAATCACTTGATAAGTCTTGGAGATTTGTTGTGAACACAGCAATAGGGACACCCAAATCTTTTTTATAGAATTTCAAATGACTGATGTTGGAAATCTATGACACAGAGCCACTATAACCCTAGACAAATCGTAAGGGTAGAAGAGTATGGTAATCCGTTTGAAACGCTGGATCGAGGAATCGAACTCCTGCTTCGATTGGCCAAGGAAAGGGATTACTCAGCCCAAATTACCGGGACATATTTGTTTTCCGGAACTACAAGATTTGCAGTGAATCAGGTAACGCAACCCACCGAGTTTGGGGAGATAACCTTCGCAGTCAAACTGGCACGAGGAAAGTCCCTAGGATTCGGAAGCACAACAATGACAGATGAGAAAGCATTGGAGGATTTGTTCGGACAGGTTGAGGCAACTGTGAAAAACTCTCCCGAAATTCCGTTTTTCCAAGGCCTTCCAGAGCCAAAAGAGGGCACACCAATAAATTTGGAAGGCCCAAATTGGACAATTGACGAAAGGGCTGACGCAGTCGTTCAGGCAATCAACTCGGCCGAGCAGGTTCATGAAAAGGGAATTGTGTCTGGAACAGCCTCAACAACCATGCAGTATCAAAGAATTGTTTCAACTGAAGGGATTGATGTAGAAAACAGTGGAAATTCACACTACATGAAAGTCAACTGCATTGTAGAATCAGATAGCGACAAGTCCCATCGAGGATATGGACAGGAAGAGGAACATTTTCGACTGAAAAGACCCGATATTGAAAAGATGGCAGTCGAAGCGGCCAACACTGCAAAGGACACTTTGAATCTGATAGACTTGCCAGCAAAGGAATATGAAGTTGTTCTTAACCAGCAGGCAGTATCGGATCTGCTGATTTTCGCGCAATTCTCCTTGGATCCTGTGAGCTATCATGAAACCAACAGCTTTGCATCAGACAGACTTGGTGCACAAATCTTTGATGAGAAAATAACGATCAGGGATTTGCCAAGGGATGCAGAAAGGGCAAACATCGTCCGTTCATTTGATGGTGAAGGGTTACCCACATCAAACACATTGGTGTTTGACAAGGGAGTGTTGCAGCTTATCCCGTATGATTCGTTCAATGCGGCAAGGTATTTGGGAGACAAAAATGCGGCAACAGGGCATTCATTTGCATTTTTTGGACAAAGTTCGGCAATATTTGCTTCGGCATATATGGAACCGGGAACCAAGCCTACAGACAAATTGGTTTCAGAAATTGATGATGGGCTGTGGGTGAAGAATTTCTGGTACAATCGGTTCACAAAACGCAGAGATGGAGGATTAACGGGATTGACCCGTAACGGCCTATACCATGTAAAAAGTGGGGAAATTGTCGGTGCAGTTCGCAATTTGAGATATACTGAAAGCTTTGTTAAGGCGTTTGGGCCAGAAAATGTCATTTCCGTATCCTCAGATACAAAAATGTACCAGCTGAACACATGTCCGTCCCTTCACTTGCAGTCATTCAATTTCTCAAGCGTAGCCCATACAACCAAACAATGAATAGGTTCGAAACCACAGTCTTTTTTTAAAGAAGGAGAACAGTGAATGAGATGATTCGCTTCCAAGGGCTAAGATGGTTATGGGGCATCCACACAAGATATCCTGTCAAAACGGCGTATACATTGGTAGTGTCAGCCATAGAGGCGGCCGTTTTCACCATTCCCGTTTCTCTTACAGCGAGAGCAGTAGGAATTTTGGTCGAAGACCCTTCCTTGGAGCGAGTAATCAATGTGCTGGTGCTGATTTTGGGGGTTGCAGTCATACAGGCCGCAATCTATTTCTCAGTATCGTTCATAAATGAAGTGTTGGCCCACCGGGTGACAACCGACATTACTGAAGATTTGTTCGTCAGTCTCCAACAGAGAAGCTTGACATATCATGACAAGGTCAATATAGGGGAAATCATGGGAAGGGCTACAGGAGACACCAGAAGCATAAATATTGGTCTTTCACCGGCAGTACGGACAATTATCGCAGTTGTTACAATATGGGGAATAACAATCTACCAAGCATTCACTGCCCATAGTCTGTTTGGATGGATATTGGCTGGAAGTTTTGCCATTTTTCTTCTTTTGACCATTAAGTACACAATGGACATTCTTGATTTGAGCACTGCAACGTTGCAGGAATTTGCAAGACTTTCAGATATAGGGGTAACTTCTTTTTCCGGGATACGGGAACTGAAAAATTATGTTGCCGAACCATGGATGAAAAGGAAGTTTGCCAAGCAGGTTCTTAAGCACATGAAGGCAAAAATAATGGAGGGCGAAAAATGGGCAGTGTTCTATCCCATGTTGGTACTGAATTTATTTGCGGTTGCAGTGATTGCAGCTACAGTCTACTATTCGTCACAATCCCCAGAATCCTTGTCTGTTGAAAAGGTGGTCTTGTTGGTTGGATTGGTGCTGTTGGCAAGGGCCGTATCCGAGGAACTTCATTGGACATCATGGATGACAATCACAATGGTAGCTGCAAGCCAGCGAGTATATGATGTTTTGACAGCCAACGATCCCGGGAATTTTTCAGATGGAACTGTTGATTATGACGGCACTCCTGCAACAATTGAGTTCAGGAATGTATGGTTCCAATATGAACCTTCAATGCCGATGGTTCTGAAGGACATTAGCTTTCGTATTGAAGAGAACCAGACAGTAGTAATTGTCGGCACCCCAGGGTCTGGAAAATCGACACTTGCAAAGCTGGTGCAGAGACTGTATTTGCCTACAAAAGGAGAAGTTCTGATTGGAGAGCGAAGAATCACGGACTATACAAACCGAAGCCTCAGGAAGAACATTGCAACAGTAGAACAGGACATTTTCCTGTTCAACGATACAGTTTTGGAAAACATTCGGTTTGGAAAACCCGATGCAACGTTTGAAGAGGTTCAGCAGGTTGCCAAGCTTGCGCAGGCCCATGATTTCATTATGCAACTACCAAATCAATATTCCAACATTATTGGAGAGGGAGGTGTAAAATTGAGTGGTGGTCAAGCCCAAAGGATTGCCATCGCAAGGGCCCTTTTGATGAATCCAAGCATTCTGATTATGGATGATGGAGCTTCTGCATTGGATGCAAAGACGGAGATCCAAATTCAAAAGGCGATTGATGAGGTGCTGAAAACAAGAACAACCCTGATCACCACTCACAGACTTTCCATCATTGCAAAGGCAGACCTTATTTTGATTTTTGACAAAGGAACCCTTGTAGGAATGGGATCACATGAGGAGTTGATTAGAAAGAACACATTCTACCGAAGGCTTTTCGAAAAGCACTATGCCTTGCCACCAATGGAGGGAGTCGCCTGAGCCATCGATCAGACATTGGATTGACAAAATTTCTGTGGTCATATGTCAGACCCTACAAGAAAATGTTCTTTGTCACTGTTTTTTTGCTTCTGCTGAATGTTGCACTTTCAACGGCCGCCCCGTTGTTTTTCCAGCAGGGCTTTTCGATATTGGTTGACGCCCACCAGAATGTCAACAATACACTGCCCATCCTGCTTCCACTAGCGATCTATCTTTCCTTGCTTCTCACGGAATGGATAGTCCAAATCATTCGAGAGGTTGTGATTGTCAGATTCAATTCACATTTGATCAAGGATTTGCGCAAGGACATCTATGACACGATCATCGACAACAAGGTTTCCTTCTTTGACAATCAGGAAAGTGGAGTTCTGACGTCCATTGTCACCAATGACATTCAGGAAATGTATGATGCAGGGCTGAACTTTGCCTATGTGTTGACAAGTTTCATTCAATTGGTTGCAATTGTCGGTGTCCTCTACTTTTTTTCACCATTCCTTACCCTTGTGTCCCTGACCTTCTTTCCGGTATTCTTCATTATTGCCTTTAGTCTCAGAAAGTATCAAAGGAAGGTTGAGAAGCAATGGAGAAGGATTTTTGGCAAGGTCAACCAAAGGTTCAACGAAAGCCTCAGGGCCATTCAGATTAGCAAGGCATTTGGAAGGGAGCAACAGAACATCGATCGTTTCAAGGAAATCAATGAGGCAACATACAGGGCATCGATAAAGCGAGCCATCGGGATATTTGTCATTTCACCAGTCAATGATTTTCTGCGCCATGTGTCATTCATTGTTCTGATCTATTTTGGCTCATTGGAAGTCCTCAGAGGCAACATTGGAGTAGCGGAGTTTTATTTGTTCATTTTTGTGATTGATTATTTCTATCGCCCTGCCTTGGGCTTGGCAATGAACTACAGCCGATTTCAAACTCTTTTTGGCAATCTTGAAAGGGTGTTGAAGCTGACAAGCGATGATACGTTTCGGGAAAGCCAGAATGGCAATGCAGTCTTGATTCCGAAAGAAGGACTGCATGGGCTTATTGAATTTGACAATGTAACATTTGCCTACAATGAGGGGAATCCGGTTCTCAGAAACATTTCCTTCCAAGTGAAACCGGGACAAAAAGTAGCAATTGTTGGGCATACGGGTGCAGGAAAGACAACGATTGCATCCTTGCTCCTTCGGTTTTACGATGTGAACCAAGGAGAGATCAGGATAGACGGAATAAACATAAACCACTATAATCTGAAGGACTTACGGACCCATGTTGGAATGGTGAGCCAGAAGGTTTTCATTTTTGAAGGAACACTTCGTGACAATTTACTGGTTGCAAAAAGAGATGCGACGGACGAGGAAATATTTGCAGCATTGCAGGCTGTTGAAGCGCTGGAGTTCATTGAGCTATTGCCCCAAGGGTTAGACACGTACATCTACGCTGGGGGGAGCAATTTATCGGCAGGGCAGAGACAAATGATTTCATTTGCAAGGGCCCTTTTGTCAGATCCAAAAGTCATCATCTTGGATGAAGCCACATCAGTTGTTGACCTGTATACGGAGGCAAAAATACAGGAATCTACAGACAAGCTTCTTGAAGGAAGAACGGCATTGGTCATTGCCCATAGGCTAACGACCATCCTCAATGCAGATTTTATCGTCGTCCTTGAAAAAGGGAGGTTGGTTCAATTAGGCACACATGAAGAACTATTGACGCAGGAAGGGCCGTACAGGGAAATGTATCAACTGTATTTCACAACCCAGTCTGCAAAATATCTTGAAAAAATAAAAATCAAGAACAGGTAATCGGTCACAGTCCATAACTTTTGCTTTATCAATGAAAAATTATTGAAAATCAGGATTTTCTGGAGGGACAAAGTTATTATGTTCCACAGCCATTTTCCCTCATGAAATATGTATCTCTCGGAAAAACGGGAATCAAAGTTTCCAGAGTTTGTCTGGGGATGATGAGCTTTGGGAACAGCCAAGCATGGCAATTGGAGATAGAGGATGCCAGACCAATTGTTGAACGGGCCTTAGATTTGGGCATAAATTTTTTTGATACAGCCAATGTCTATTCTCGCGGCAGAAGCGAAGAAATAACGGGAGAACTGCTGGCAGATTACAGAGATGATGTGGTCATTGCCACCAAAGTGAGATTTGCAATGGGAGAGGGGGTTAACCATAAAGGACTGAACAGATACCATATTGCCCGAGAAATAGAAAAATCATTACAGAGACTTAATGTAGATTATGTTGACCTATACCAAATCCATAGATGGGACAGTTCAGTGGATCCAGAGCTAATGATGAGAACTCTGAATCATCTTATTGATGGAGGGTACACGCTTCATATTGGAGCAAGCTCAATGTATACATGGCAGCTAGCTAAGTTGCAGTATATCGCAGAAAGTCTTGGATTGGAAAAATTTGTAACTATACAGAATCACTACAACGCAGTTTACAGGGAAGAGGAGCGCGAGATGATTCCGTTTTGCTTGGATCAAGGAATGGCAGTAATTCCTTGGTCACCTTTGGCCAGAGGATTTCTTTCTGGAAAATATTCAGAACAAGATTTGGACAGGACGAATCATGTGAGACTAAAATCCGATCCATATCTTAAGCACAGGTACTTTAGGAAAAATGATTTTGAAGTGCTAACGCAAATTCAGGAAGTTGCCAGTGAGCAGGGGGTTTCGACTGCTCAAACAGCATTGGCATGGCTATTGAGCAGGAAAGGCGTCACATCACCAATTATTGGAGTAACAAGCATCAAACACTTGGAAGAGGCAGTGGAGGCAGTAGATTTGACGTTAACCATCGAACAAATAGCAAGGATTGATGATGCCTATAAGCCGCATCCGATCATTGGTCATTCCTATGATCCGAGCGACTCCATGGTTGACATAAAGAGAAATACCTAGCAATGAAGTCAATCTTTATATCAAGCGGAAATAGTTGAAAACATGTGTCAACCCCTATCAAGGGAATTTGCATCAGTTCAAGAGAGAAGCACGAATACACTAAGGTCAAAAATCTGATCCTATCGCAGTCTCCAGAGACAAAATGCTATCATTTCAGTGAGGCAATAGTGGATCCCTCCATTTTGGATGAATGTGACTTTATTTTCACAGTAGGAGGCGACGGTTCTGTTGCATGGCTCGTGAGAACATTTTATGATGCGTTCAATTCGATCGCCAAGCTAAAGCCGATCGTCCCTGTTACTCGTCCTACTTCAGTGGGGTATCTCAAGCAATTGGAGTTTTCTGAACGGAAATTTATTGAAGGTTTTCAAAGAATTCTTTCAGGGGATTACCATATCCATAACAGAACAATTCTGAGAGCAGCCATTGAGAACAAAAAATACTTGGCAGTCAATGAAATCTATGCACAGGTCAACCCGCATCTTGCAAACTTCACAGTCCAAATCGAAACTGGAACCAAGGGTGAATATAGCACGATTACGTCAACCATGGCGGATGGGGTGATGATTTCCACATCGATTGGTTCAACAGGATGGTCCCTATCTCATGGAGGCTATATAAGCTTGGACGAAAATTCGCTTCAGATACTGATACTTGGAGGCGTCCATTCTTCAGCCAACTTCATCGTGCCACGGAAAAAAGTTCGTGTGCTTCTGGAGTTGAAAAATTCAACCATATCGGAACAGGCGCTTGAGGCATACAGCATTGCGAGAGAACGAGAAGGGCTGCCGGTGGATTCCAACCCTCAAAAGACATTGGAGATACTCTACGGTTCCCGTTTGGTGTTGGACGGAAAAACAATAAATTTCGGGATCAAAGAGTTCATTGCAGACCCCTCATTGTCAATTCCATTCGTTACGTTAAGAAAGCATTCAGAAATAGAAAAAGTGAGAAGGTTGACAGAATTCCACATTTAGCAAGATGATTGAGGAAAAGCACAAATTGTCATCAACAAAATGAGATTATGAAAATCACAGAACCAATGACGATGGTGACGGATTACCTGATAGCAATAGAGGCTAGCATTTTTGCAATCCTGTTATTCCAAAATGGCAGAGTCCAATGGGGTGTTGCATATTTTGCTTTGTTGGCAATTGGATCCATGCTTGGTGGCACCACCCATGGCTTCAAGCCCTATTTTTCTCCCAAAATGGAAAGTAAGATTTGGAAAGGAACCTTGGTGACACTAGGGTTGACAAGCTACGCACCTGCCCCTTATACACATCTCCGAGCCCACGAGAC
>JALUTL010000294.1 GCA_027016475.1 Candidatus Heimdallarchaeota archaeon | reverse complement strand
TACAGGAACCTTCATTTTTTGGTTGCCCCTACTAGGAATCTGGCTCCTTCTTGCACCCGCTGGGTGGCAATTCAAATTTTTCATAGCCCTTGTTCTCAACATGATGATTGTTCAATTGGCAAAGAGAGCAATTAAAAGAAGCAGACCAGATTTTGGGGATTTCTCAATGGGGGTGGTAAAGTTTGATATCCATAGCTTCCCTTCGGGACACAGTGCAAGGGCGGGATTGATCATGTTCACCCTTCCATTGATGTTCCCGGAGTTTGCATGGTTTTGGATTGTGTGGTGCATACTGATTATGGCTTCTCGGTTATTGCTGGGAGTGCACTATCTTAGCGACATTATTGGTGGCTTCTTTGTAGGAGCCTTAGTTACATATTCACTTTATTTGACAGGATGGTTTGTGGAGCTTTTTCAAGAAGTTTAGGATTGCGAAACCTCTTCCTGTTCGAGGAGCAGTGCTTTCTCCTTCTTACGAGCAAAAGTGTTGCAGACTGCCATTAACCAACTGAAAATTTCGGAGGGAACTTCGTCTGATGTTTCGAACAGTTCCCATGGGCGATCTGTAACCCTTTGAAGGCTTAACCCTTCAATGGTCTGTGATTTTGAAAGGCTCCCAAGCTTTTTGGATGAAGGAATGACAATCGCCAATGGTTTTGGCAAGTTTTCAGTCTTCCAGATAACCTCTTCCCAAAATTGCTTTCTCATTTCAATTAGATTTTCATCGTTAACGTCCAAATTCAGAACAATCCCATCAAAAAATGGAAGTTTGGATGGATAGACCATACCTGCCAAGCTATCTCTTTCAATTAATTGCCATTGGATTTGTACCTCTTCAGAATCCCACTTTGCAGATATTTCCTGTAGAGTGGACAACAAAGGAGCAGTTTTTCCGACTCGTATGAAGAGAAAATCTAACATCATTAGTGGTGGTTTCTCTCTGAGAAAACGAATTATGTCTTTCACAATTCTACCTGTTTATGTTCCCTTAAATAATGATTGTTAGCGAAACATCAAGACACATATGGTTAACCACGAAAAACTGGTTAGGAAGATTGAGCAGCAGATGACAAACCCTCTTAGATAAAGTTGACGAGATCTGCGAGGAGATTGGGATAAAGAAACCCGTCATTGTAGAAGTTCCCAAACGGTATCCAATTGAAAAGATTGTTGCACCCCATGATACAGGAGTCCGTGATTTCGGTGAGAACTATGCTCAAGAGATGGTTAAAAAGGCAAACCAGATTACGAAGAAGATCAATTGGCATTTCATAGAACCCTTGCAACGAAGGCATACCAAGAAAGTGCCAAAGATTTCCTCAATGACCCATACAGTTAAAATCAAACGCATTCCATCAAACCTGACTAAATCTAGCCATCCACGGCGTGGACTAAATTCAGGTGATCCCGCAGGATCACAGGCCATGATCATGGGAAGTGACATGCATGTAGGTGGATCTTTACCCCCGACAGGCCGTAGCCCATCGCAAAGAAGACACCTCCGCCACAATAGTCCTTATCCATGCCATGCGGTACCCCATAGAATGCAAGCCAATTATTTAAATAAAGGGAAAAATGTTAGGAAAAATGAGATCAGATCAACTGTAATGAATTTATCTGTCATACTGCCAGCTTGCCCAAATAATTGATGTCTACCTTCTTGAACCAGAAATAGTGGCTGAACCTGACAGAATCATTCTCTTCATGGTTTTTTTGACACGTCAAGTCAGTTCTGGACGGACAATTAGCAAATAGCCTACAATAAATATAATTGGAAGTCCAAGTATGGTTGAAGCAAGATTCATGGTGGGTTTTGTGATTTGATTTCTTTTATATTTGTCCAAAAGAAACTTTAAAGATTCGACATAGACGAGGGTGTAACCCCCAGCCATCAATCCAATGATAATCATAAATGAATTCTTGAAAAATTGAATCAATAAAACTGCAAGAATCATTGAAATGAAGATTAACAGGATTGTATGTTTTGGAGGGGAGTAGTGAGAATCCATGTTACCTCACTCGCTTGAGAAAATTATGGCATCATCATCCTCAATATCTGAAAGCATTCCGAATATTGAAACGACCAAAGAAGCAAGCCCTACAGATACAAGCATCATTTTTGGCCATGTCAAGGAAGCAGCTTGTTCAGAGACAAACAAAGGTTTAGCTGCAAGCTTAATGAAATAGCTTTTGCCATTTATTATTGCATCAATAACTATGACCACTAAAACCATGAATGACAAGAAATAAGTAAATGCATTTACATAATTTTTGGTTACGAAAAGCGCTTCTATGAACTGAGCAAAAGTATACAAAGCACCTTGAATGGCTGTTGCCAACCCACCAGACAGAAGGGCTGATATTTTAAAAGCAGTACTCAATCCCAAAGCACCCATTGTAAGTGGGAAAAGAATCAGAAAAATTGAAGCAACCAAAAAATAGAAACCATCCCATTCACTGCCTCCAAAATATGAAAGGTAGCGAGGTGATTGTTCTCCTTTAATTAATCTACCACCGATTGTCACCAATTTTTGGAAAATCTTTATACTCCTGCTGATTAGTGATGCAACAACAAGTGCACCCAATATGGCATCAACCTTCTGTGTGAATGAAAAAACGTTTTTTCCAGTGCTTTTCGTCAGCTCCATGATTTTTAAAGATTCACAGCCCAGTATGTAATGGCTATTGGACTTGGAATGGCGGATCATGTCTGCCAGTACATCCCATGAGACTATCTTTCCATAATACTGTATTCCAGAATCAGAACTGTGCCCCACATAGATGATTGGGCCCTTGAAGGCCATAATCCTTTCGTACACTGAAAAATCCACCACTCTTGCTCTAGGAAAGTTAGACTTCAGCTCCGCAATGGCGGCCAGCTCCTCCACGGAATCTCCGAACTGCACCACAAGGGGTGAGACGGCAGTGTTCGAAACGTCGAAGGTATCGGCGAGCATGGGGGCAATCCCGGACATCACCAGGATACCTATGAAGAACAAACCGGTAATATGCTTTGTTGAAAGCATGAGTTGTGGGGAAAAAAAAATCAAAAAAAAAACTTTCGGTTGTGATGTAAAAAAAGTAGAAAAAATATTGGAAAAAACCTCGAAAGTCGAACAGGAGAAGAATAGTGCCCATCAGGAAAAATTAGAATTTCAAAATTGAATTTCAGCAAAAAATGAATTTCTGAGGAAAATTAGACAACAAACATTATTTGATATATCATCAGGAAGTTTCGGCCATCGTGAGTGAACACACCACTTGAATATGAAAAACAG
>JALUTL010000293.1 GCA_027016475.1 Candidatus Heimdallarchaeota archaeon | reverse complement strand
CTTTTGGAAGTGCAGCAGGGATCGATTTGAGATTCCAATAAAGAGAATCTGGCATCCATTTTGCTTCATATCCTCAAATTTTAGGCAGATCTGGGGAAGAGAAGAATAATCCTCTTCGACTATTGGCAGAATCTTGTAGTCACCAGGATAATTCCCGATTATTCCTACAGACAAGTCGACAAGTCCTTTCCCGGAAGAAATTCTTCGACAAGGGTTGGGGTGTTGTAGTCAAGTCATGCACGAAGTGCTGCAATTGCATTTATTAACTCTTCAGCACTATGAACAACACTTTTCTGCGTAATTCCAAAACTTGAATCCCCAAAGTTTGGTTTAATCAGCGCAGGAAAGCTCATATTAATTTCGAAAGTGCTTTCGTCGGGTGAGATAACTTGGATGAGTGGAACGGGAATGCAAGGCTTTCAGCAACTCCACGAACTACATACTTGTTGTAACACAACGCCAAAGATGAGGGATCAGTACCTGTGTAGGGATGTCAAGTATTTCCAGCGAAGCAGGAAAGTGAAGCCCCTTGCGAATCTCATTGAGGAATCCTTCATCGCAAATGTTCAAAACCAAGTCTATCTTACCTTTCTTCTTTACCAAACAAAGTGTCATATTTTGTCAGACAGTCAACACTGTAGTTCTTCAGTTTGGAAAAAGCTCCCTTCAACATGTCAATGGTGTACATGTCATCATTGTCAAAACGCCGTTTGTTCCAGTTGATCGGGTTTGTTAGGATCTTCCAAAAATTACTACCAGACTTTTGGTATCCCTTTCCTTTTTTTTCAACAGAAGTCCAATCTTTTTTGGCGATTGCAGTAGCAATAATTCGGCATTTCATTATCCCGATCCTATGTTCGTTTTGAATCTGAAAATATTCCACCATAGGTCATAGCTCGCTAGCTTTGTAACTCTCGACTCAGTTCCAAATTATAGTTTGTTTCCAGAGAAAATTACAGAAATATATGGAACTGTAAAGTTGGCTTTTGTATAGTTGCTTTGGCTTTGTTCAATTGCAGTAACATCTTTGAAACCAGCGTTTTCAAGCAATTCTATATACGAATCCTTTGAAACTGCCCCTCCGATGCAAGCACAGAAATCTTCGGGATCCAATCGATTGAGTTCATCCTCAGATGCCAGAGTGATCATGTCAGCTACGATTATTCTCCCTCCATTTTTGAGTATGCGATAAGCTTCTTTAAACACTTGAGCCTTGTCCTTCACCAGATTGACGACACAATTGCTCATCACAACATCTGCAATACCATCATCCAGAGGCAGATTTCCTATATCTCCATGGACAAACGTAATGTTCTCCAAATTTTGTTCGAGTGCATTTTCAGTAGCAAGCTTTATCATTTCTTCCGTGAAATCCACTCCTATTACCATGCCTTTAGTTTCCACAAGATTAGCCGCATCTATTGCATCCTTCCCCGGTCCAGATCCAAGATCTACAACAACTTCCCCTTTTTTGGGGTTAACATACCCCATAAAATCTGTTACACATCCAAATGAAATCTGTGACCCTGTAAGTGGTAAAGAATCGCAACAGTCGTTTTGGGATGTAACAGGTGCTGAACTGTCACAACAGTAGTCAGTAGAAGATTCAGTACAACAGGTAACAGAATCCCGTATTTCCGCAGAGCAACAACCATCTGAACAGCAAGAGTCTTTTGATGCCTCCAAAATCCGCAGTGCCCTTTGCCTGTAGCTTTCCTTTACAATTGAGGATATTTCATCATCCATACAATATAATACATCCAATACTACAAAAAGAATGTCACACTTTTATACTAAATCAAGGATGAAATATTTTTATTGGAAAATTTTGGACAGAAGAAGTTATTAACTCTCTTGTGAATGCAGAATTGCTGGAGGTATGCCTATTTTCAGACGACATACACAATTTGAGAACACGTATTGATGAAATAGATGTAGCAATCATAGAATTGATAGAAAAAAGGGCAAAGATTGTTGAGGGCATTGCAAGCGTTAAAGCAAACCACAATCTTTACATTCGTGATTTTGCAAGAGAAGAGCAGCATTTGAACAGTCTGCTTGAATTGGATGCAGCAAAGCAACTACCGGCAGACTATCTACAAACAATTTATGGACTTCTTTCGACCATGGCAGTAGAGATTCAACTGCAACGTATCCAAAGATATCCTCAACCAAGATTTGGCTATGCGTTGGATATGACCAAGCCCATAATGCCGAAAGTCCCCAACGTTCAGAAGTTCAACATTGCATACCAAGGAGAGCCAGGGTCATTCAGTCACATGACAATTTCCATACTGTTTCCAAATTCCGAAGCCATAGGGCTCAATCAATTCGAAACTGTTGGTAAAGCGCTCATGTATGATTACATTGATTTTGCCATACTCCCTTTTTTTAATAGCAATGCAGGAACAGTAACTAATGGTTTGAAAGTGATCGATACGAATGAAAACCTTGTCCTTTACAAGTTTCCCCTTCCCGTTCAGCATTTTCTTGCAGCGCCACCTTATGTTGACACTATAAGTGAAATCAAGGCAGTTTACTCGCATCCAGAGGCCTTGAAGCAATGTTCCAATTTTTTGAGACAACATGATCTAGAAGGGAAAGAATGTAGTGACACTGCAACAGCGGCAAGATACATTTCAGAGGTGAAGCCTAAAGGTGCCGCAGCAATATGCAGTAAGCTGGCTTTACAGATGTACAACCTGAAGCCTATTGCAGCAAGTATCCAGAATGATCCTTTCAATTATACATTGTTTGCAATGGTACTTCATTATTCTAAACTTCCAACAGTTATTGACAAACTGAAAACCAAATCCAACCATTAGCATAATAATTGCGTATAGGAGGCGTGAAATTCAATTCCATACATGAGAGTCCCGTTTTCAAAGTATGTCCCAACAGTATAATACACCATTACAGTATCATTGATCTTGTATGTACTATTGGGCTTCATTACGACTTCCACTATGTTTATGTGATAATCTATCCTGTATCTTGGGTCACTTAAAACAATCATAGGTTTAATACCCAACAAAACAATACATGCAATAGCAACTAACTTGTTCATAACCATGTGTCACTTCCAATATATATCTGTTTCGAAAATAGCCTGTGAATCGAGGTAATAACGGATTTTTCCTATTACTAGTTCTTGCTCTGCTAATCCTTGGCATTCAACAAGGAACTGCCATACCGACAAACGATAGGCAGGCACGATTCAATGGATTTACCAACACCATTCGAGATTGCTTGGAAAGGGATTACTTTGTCCATTTCGATGCTGCTCTTGAAGAAAGATCTAGTAAATCTCAACCAGGCCATTTTAGGTTTGCATGTTCAGATGGTGAGACTCACATAATTTCCTATACAGATTTGGATGACCTCTTAGTGGGTGCAGATGAAGGAGAACCTGGACGCTATATAGGTGCAGATCCAAGTAATTCTGACAGAGTGATCATCGAAAAGGACTTTTTGGTAAATGGCAAATCAGATTCCATCTGTATCCTATTGTTTTGCTAGGTGACAGTGGAGGATCTGGGGGTTCGACCTGCTTTATAGTAGAAGGATTTAATCCCGGCAGCTTCTATGTCTTCTGCTAGGTTTATGTGATTTGAATGGGTGATTAATGAATAAAGCCCTTTAGTAATAAATTTTAAAAGAAAGGTGCTTTTTTGTCTGTTGCATGATTTTAGTATGATTAACACAATTTACAATGTCACCGTGTTCTAAGAATCTAGCCCTTCCAGATCAAAATTCAGAAATATGATATTTTCCTTTCCGTCTTTTTGTTTTGAAATCAACTCCCAATTCTCCAACTCCTTGATATATTGGCTGATCCTCGATTTGCTCAATCCCATTGTGTCTATCAACAGCGATTGTGGACATGGTTCGTGTTCCTTGATTATTTCCATTATCCGTCGGTGTTGAGGTTTGAGAATTACCGGTCTATATACTGTTCTAATTTCCACAGAATGTTCGGGTTGCTCGACTTCCGTAAAAAGCCATGATATAGACTTGCCAGTTCTCAACAAAAATATATACACTGCACCTGCCGAAATTGCTGTCCCCAAAACAATCCCGATAAAGAGCATGAGGAACATGTTTGAATTGCTTTCAGCGGGAGCCCCTGTTTGAAACTCCACGATAATTGACTGCGGTTCCAAATCTCTATCTATCGACAGGTTTTCCCATCCAATAATGATATGTGTCCCATTGGTAAGGATTGTGGATGCAGAGGGAAAAATGTTCAACGTCTCCCCTTCTACATTGATCACTGAAAATCGAGGTAAGGTCACATACAATTTGAATGATTCAACATCAAAATTAAGGGCCCATGAATATCGGAAAAGATTCTTGTTCTCTTCGATTTCTGTTTTTTGAGGAGAAAAGCTTCCTACCAGATTCAAGGATGCAATTGATCCATTGCTTATTGTCCTGATAGGAGTCAGTTCGATTGATGTGGATTCTTCCTGTATTGTCGAACGATAGGGAATGGGAAACCCATCCATGTTCGCCTCAGAAATTGAAATTTTGGTTGGAAACAGGAAATTGATGGATGTTTCACTATCGATATTGCCAAACACCATCAACTTTATTGTGGTTTGCCAATTGACTTCAGTCTCTTCCAATGTCAGGTGTGTTTCCATCTCAATAATTTCTATGTCCACTGGATTTTGGGAAACAACATCGACAAGAATAGATGTACATACCAGCCAGATGAAAAGGCTGAGGCGTAGTCTTTGCATCCTCAAGTTTCCCCTCACGGAATTCATTTAACATTTCCTATCTCTTTTTCCATTTAACGATTAATATAAGTACGATTATTGATGAAATAATGGGCGTGCTTACTCTAGATGACTGCGATTGAATCAGATTCTGGCCCTGGGCTGTAATCAATAGCGTTTCTGTTGCCGCTTCGGTTCCGTCATTTTCAACTGAAACAATGAATGAATAATTTCCTTCTACTTCAATAAAGAAATCCAAACTGAATGTGAAGTTTTCAAGAGGATTGACCCAAGGTAAGTTGAACTCGGTTTTGTTGTTAACTATTGTTACGTCCTTATGTTTGAAAATTCTTACAGTTGTGTTCAGGGCTACCGTATTCCCAAAATTTGTGAGGCGGAAGGAAATTGACAATCTTGTTTCCAATGGAATTGTATCTGGATAAGTCAAATCCATGATTTTTAGCAGAGCTTTGTCGGTTGAAGCCACCCATTCGGAAAATTCGGTAGTATTTGCGATTATCCTGTTGCCAATGGTATCGACAATGGCAGGGTATTCTTCAATATTGCCATTTTTAATTTTCAACAGCTTCAACTTAGCCTCATTTATCCCATTTTCATCTATTGTTTCCTGAGAATATCCAATTTTGAGCTGTGCAGATGTTAGTGACTCTGTTGAGTTGACTTCAATACTGTATTTAAGAGATACCGGATTATAATTTTTCAATATCGGATCATCGGGCTTAATTTCAACAGTGGAAATGTTCACCTGAATTGCCTTTGAAACATTGATTCCAATTGTCAGCATCCCATCAGGAGTAAAAAGAGAAAAGTTCCCTGCTGGCAAATCAATAGGCAAACCAAGTTGGATTGATACTGGGATTATTCCTTGTACACCAGAAAAGTTTATAGAAACTCCTCCAACATCTGGCGCTCGATCAACCATTGACCCTCCCACATATAATTCCAGCCAATAAACCACTGTGGCGTTTACCTGACCTGGAATCGTTCCAAGGAATTGCAAACCTTTAGTGTTTGTCATCACTATTTTTGTCAAATTGGTGTTGTTAATCTCATAAGCTAGAGTAAGATTGTTGAAGCCCATTGGAATCATCGAAATGGTTGCTGTGACGTTTACATCGCTGCCGTTCATGGGTACTGTTGGATGATGGTTGTAGCTGACAATTGTTGCCTGAAATTGGTCTGAATGTGCTTCATATGCATTGATTCCGTAAACTGACACCAAAAGAATAGTCAATGTTAATGGGATGCTGATTAGTTTCATTATGTAATACACCTGTTGAGAATATTCAAACTACATGTTTGACCCCTTCAAATTAATTTCTTCTGCTTTCGGGACAGAAGTCCAATTCCACCCAATGCAATAATAGTGGACAGGATTCCAAGTGACAGAGAGTTGCCTGTTGTTGAAGATTCCGAGCCTGCAACAGTCCAGACGCTGAAATGGGTTGTGTTTCCATAGATGATGTTGTTTTCCACCCAAGAAGGTACTCCTTTCCATTCTTGACTTTGCTCATCATAATACTTGAACTGCAAGGAGGTTGTGTCTATACCCGATAAATCACGGCCTTCCAATGAAAGGGAAAGGGTGGCTTCAACAGCAACATCCGATGCATTGGTCTCGATGTCCAAGAAGATTCCGATTGATTTTTCATTATCGGGCAATGGCCCTTTTGGATTTATGGTCCGCTCATCGATGGTAATTTCGACACCCTCTCCAGGCTTAACCTTGACCTTTATCCCTGATGGCGTTACAAGTTCTACAAATTCACCCGGATTGACTGCAACTGGTTTTCCTGGGGTTACTTCAAATGGGGCACCGGGCTTTGCAATTGGTGCTCTTTCTTCATGGTTGCCCATCGGGTACCAAGTGGCATCAGCAGTGGTCAAACCAAAGAATAAAATGATTCCAACAATAGCTGGAAGTAGTTTCGCAAGTTTCATGCTAAACATTAATTTGTTTCCTTCTTATTAATCAATTTACAACAGTTTGGTTTCGCTTAGTTGAGAATCTATACAAATAGGGTGTCATTTAACCCGCAACAGGTGGCGGAAGAGATCTGTTTGTACCTAATGAGCAGGGTTTCTACAGAAAAATCAAAAGTACGCCTGCAATAGTTATCATTGTTCCTGCAAATGCGGTTTTATTGATTTTTTCTCCGTTCAAGGCTAGACCTATAGGCAAGGCAAACAAAGGTGATGCAGAATAGACAATGGCACTGAATGCAGCTCCAACAATCCGTGCTGCTTCTGCCCAAAGGTAAGCACCTATTGCCGTTCCAATTAGGGAAGCAGAAAGTGTCCATTTCCATACATTTCTGTTCCACGACTGAATAGGGACTTTTGCATTTCGCCTTGCCATTATCCAAAGAATTGCAACTGCAAAGGGAAACCGAATAACGTTGCCTACAACCGTTGCATCGTTTGGACTGGGCTGTTGATCCGCTACCATGTTGAGACTGATGTCAGTAAACACTGTGCCAATCGCCCACATGATGGAAGCTCCTAAACCTAATCCAACGGCTTTCCACTCGATATCTTTAAATCGATCGCTTGGGTTTGCAACATTGTCACTCATCCTTCCATTTGAAATCAGAACCACACCAATGGAAATCAAGATGGCAGAAAGCCAAAATTCAAGAGGTGCAACCTTTCGTCTGACCAAAAAATCAATCATAAACGTGAAAAACGGGAAAGTCGTTGAAAGGGCAATTGATAACGTTGTTCCGATACGCTCTTGTGTCATCAGGTAAAGAGTGTCTCCTACTACCTGTCCTCCAATGATGCTCAAAATCAAGGGAAAGTACACTTCAGATGGCAGAGATGGAATGTGCTTGAAAAGATCAAGATACCATGCAGCAATATAGAATGTGACAAGTCCAACAGTTGTCCGAAATGCGCTAATCTGGTATGCGGACAGCGAAGTTTCAACCTTCCTGAACATTGCACTGGAAACCACGAACGCAATTGTTGAGGTAATTGCAAAAATTTCTCCTGCCATCAAGCCGAAGCAATTCAATACGATATAAATTTTCAGCTCAAATTCAATCTGCTTGCTTTGGAATTCAATCGTTTCGTGGACAGCATAGGACAAAATTTTTCTACGTCAGAACTCATTCTGGTTGTGGATCGTTTATTGCAACTGCTGACAAGGCTTATACAATTTGACACCTCCATCAATCCTAGCCAAAACCTTTATCCCTCCTCAGGATGCCGTGACTTCCTCGCAGACTATGGACAAAAACATGGCTTCGAGATTCTGAAAATGAATGACTATTCAGATGGAAATGTTCAAACATTTCCTTTGGTTTTATTGAAGCGAGGCAAGAAACCTGGAAAAACTGTCCTTTTTTTAGGGCATCTGGATGTTGTCCCAGTCACAGACGAAGAGAAGAAGATGTGGAAGGTTGATCCATTTTCTGGAAAAGTAATTGATGGAAGATTGTACGGCAGGGGTGCGGCTGACATGAAAGGCGGTGTTGCAGCTTTTGTCTCAGCATTTGAATCTTTTCCAGTGGAAACTGGAAATCTCATAATTGCATTAAGCGGAGATGAAGAAATTGGTGGTTTCATGACTATGCCGCTCATTATTGATGCATTGAAGGCAAACGATCTGATGCCGGATTTTGTAATCAATGCTGAGCCAAGCAATATTCCCATAATTATCACTCAAAGAAGAGGCGCAACATGGCTAAAATTCTCATTTGCCGATAAAAAAAGCACTGTAAAGGGATATCGTCGGACAATTGAGTTTCATTCAAGACAGGGTGATGGATCAAAAACATTACATTCCTCAGCCTTTGTCTTGGGGGTTGACACGCATGCAATGTTTACCGCAGCAAAGTTTTCGGTTGACAAGCACATAATACATGTTCATTCGTCTTCCACAAAAACGAACTCAGTACCATACGTGGTAAGGGTCGACTACGTAGAAGCTGATGAAAATGGTGAAGATGTTGAATACTCTAAATCACTTACAGACGTGATGAATGCCATGGCCTCCTTGGCCTCGATCGATTGGCCCATTCTTCCAAGCAAATTTGGAATCTCAGTAAATCCTAACCTCATTGAATATGACGACGGAACAATCTCAATCATTTTTGATATTCGGGCAATGCTAAAGGATACGACTTCACATCAAACCTTGAAGGATGAAATTGCCAATTACCTTTCCCGTACAGGCACCAAAGTTTCAGGGGAAATTAGTGATTCAATTGATCCTGTGAATGTTCCAAGCAATTCCCCCCTTGTCAAAATAGTCGCAAAAGTGGCGGAGAAGAATGGTTACAGAATAGTTACAATTGGAGAAAAGCTTGGTGGGGCAAGTGATACACGCTACTTCACTCAATTGGGGATACAAGGAATTGAATTGGGGCCAATAGGCTACAACTCCCATGGAATCGATGAAGCCGTCGACATTCAATCATTGGAAAAGCTAGTGGCAATTTTCAGGGAAGTTTATTCAGAACTTGCCAATTCGAGCTGACCAAACGCTTCAATGATCCTTGCATTCAGATCCCGTTGCTGCCGTGCTACTGCTTTTCGCCTCTGTATCGATTCTCTTCAACTCCAGCAAGGAACGAGGCGGCTTTTGGAGACAAGAGAACCAACATTCCAACAGCAGCCATTACTGCTGCTATAAAAAACAGATAAATTGCTTCATACCCTCTGACGCCTCCAATCCCTAAAATGAAGAGGTAGACCGCTGCAATCCCTAAGGCATAGAAAACAGTCAAGTATTTCCAAAATTGATTCCATCTCTTTCGTCTCCAAACCTTCTCCATCTCTTCGACAATAATATCGTCTATCGACACAAGATATTTCCGATAAATGTATTTATAGGTTTTTTGTATTTTGAATAGTTTATTCTCTATTTTTCATTACTTTTTAGTAGGACGACGAAGCTTCCACGCATTGTTTCTCATATAGTGAAATAGAATAAACCAAACAATGACAATGTCTAAAAACAATATGGCTTCATTGGATGTAGTATTTTCCAAAGCCCTAGAACTACCAAATGTTTGAATTAAACTTCCTGTACTTCCATTGATTACCAGTAAATCTAATGTTGTTTTCGACACTAGGAGTTTGTCTTCAAACCAATCCAGATCCGTGACAATAGGAATAATTGGGGTGTCAGGTTGTGTAATATTGATATTGTGCAATACCTGATCGCCTTTCCGAATTTCAACTATTCCATCAGAAAAGCCAACGGCTAGTTTACCTGTTCTTGTATCTAACGAAACTGCTGTTATCTCATCCCGCATGATAAAGGTGTTGTTGCTTCCCAATAAGATATGGAGCTCCTGCTTGTCT
>JALUTL010000292.1:7257-10137 GCA_027016475.1 Candidatus Heimdallarchaeota archaeon | reverse complement strand
TTACTAATTATCACCCTTCTTGGGCTGGTTTTCCCTCTCATGAATTTCAATATTGTGAGTGGGGGATACTGGGAAACAATGAAATTGGACTACTGATCCGGCGATCATCATGAGCATGTTGATACATCTGAAAATGGAGAAGCCCAATCCACTTATTCTGGTTCATCTATTCGATTGGAGACACGTGCTTCTTCTGGTTTTCAGGATGTAACCGCATTTCAACAATATGATACGAGTGTTCCAGGTGAACAAGATGGCTATTATGTTCCATCTAATGGTAATTACCGGGGTTATGTTGTTCTCGATTTATGTGGCGTAATTGATGCAAGTGCAGGCGGCTCACAGTATTCATATTTGGAAATCAACCTGCGTTTATATTATTATTCTGGCAGTACAATTATAGTTGGTTCCAGTACAACTACATATACAACCGGTTCTTTTAATGGAGCTACTCAAATAATTTATACATCATTTGGTTCAGTCAATATGGATTATCGACTTCATATGAAAATGCTCCTCCCATAGCACTGCACTTTCTATTCCGCATCGGAATGTTGCTTCTAATCAGTTTCAGTTTTCATAGGTACTATGGAAAATGGAAGAAACTAGAGGCAAATTAAGCAAGTTCATAAAACTTGATTGTGTGGAATGATGGCTATGGCAATATCACCAAGATCGTCAGTTGAAATGAACCTAGTTTGCTATTATTTAGATTATGCAATCAAGATTCTACATCTTTCTTCAGATGGGTATTTTCTCTGATTATTGAAGGAGTGTTCCTTGTTCTATTGGCAATTCATGTAGAAGGAAAGAGCTTCTCCAAATATGTTTCCAACTCTTCATTCTTGATTTGAATGGTCTCCTTTGTGTTCATGTCTCGAATACTGAGCATATGTTCAGCTTGATCTTTAGGGCCTATCAGTATGGCAAATTTGGCCCCTAGTTGGTCACTCACCTCGAGATGTTTCTTTAACTTCCATCCGAATGGATTGCATGCAACCTGATAGGTTTTGCGTATCCGTGACGCAACTTTCAATGCGATGGGAACCTGTTCTTCCTTGATTGGCGCAATGTAAATGTCAATTGGTTTTGGTTCAAGTGATGGAAGCCTGTTTCTGCTTTTGAGCATTTCCATTATAACTGTCTCTCCCATTCCAAACCCTACTCCAGTTAATGGAGCTCCACCAATTGCACTTACAAGATCTTCATATCGTCCACCACCGAGTATTGCCCTTACAACCTCCCCAGTTGAATCGAATGCCTCAAAGACAATTCCTGTGTAGTAATCTAGCCCTCTGGCCAATCCAAAGTCGATTGTTACCGGCTCAAGAACTTCCATTGCGTCCAACGCTTGTATAAGTTGTTGGAGTCTAGTAAGCTTTTCTTTTACGTTGGTAGGAAGTTCCGCTTTGGAGATCTTCTTGGAAAATTTCTTGGCAGGAACTGAAAAGGAGGTAGACATGTAGATTTTCTCTGCATGTTCTGTAGTAAGCCCAATTTTCTCCAATTCCTTGACCATAACCTGTTTTTCAATGTTGTCTATCTCATCAAGATATGGTTTCAGATCCTTGGGCATTTCGTCGATTAGTTTTTCCTTGAATGTGCCCGCAGCCGTCAGAATTCTCCTGAACAACATCGCTTTTGTGGTTGCGTCCTCTTCTTTTCCGCGATCTGAAAGATCCTGTTCGATATACTGTTGAATGAATTTCATTTTTCGATCAATGGCTTGGATGATTTCGATAGCCTTGTTCTCATAGCCATATGTCTTGATCAGTTCCGTCAGAAATTCCCGATCGTTGATGTACACTGTAAAATCACTGTCTTGAAGTCCACATTCCCTGATAATGTTTATTCCTAGAGCAATGACCTCTGCATCAGCCAGAACGGAATCCTCTCCTAAGATATCCACGTTTAATTGCCAGAATTCCCGGACTCGACCCTTCTGAGGTGTTTCATCTCTGAACAGTCTAGGGATTGAAAACCATCTTATTGGTTTAGAATATCTCTGTTGCTCCCTGGCCAGCATTCTTGCCAGCGTAGGTGTCTGTTCTGGTCTAAGTACCAAATGCCTGCCATTGATGTCAGTTACATGAAACACCTCTCCCATCAAACCTTCACCGGATTTGGCTTCGAACAGTTCTATAGGTTCCAAAGATGGACCTTCATACTCATAGTAGTTAAATTGCTTGCATACTTTTCTCATTGTCTCCAATATGAATGAAATTTGTTGCCAAAGCTCCGGATAATAATCTCGAAAGCCCGGAAGCCCATCTAAGAGATTGAAATTTGACATGAAAACCTATCCATTCAAGGCTATAAATGGAAATCGGTATGTCCTCCTATCCTACATGAACCTACTGCCCTTACTGTTTGCATTTTTTGGTATAAGACTATAATCGTTGGAATAGGTTCAAGAATAGTTCTTTTCATATTTCAATATGAAAGCAGTAGTTCTTAGAAAATACGGGTCACCATCAGTTTTGAAAGTTGAAGATGTCCCGGAACCAACTGTTGGAGAGAAAGATGTTTTGGTCAAAATTCATTTTGCAGGTGTGAACTACGCTGATTTGCTGTCCCGGCAGGGCTTATATTCTTGGGCTCCTAAACGGCCATATATTCTTGGTTTGGAGGCATCAGGCGAGGTTGTTGAAGTTGGGTCAGAGGTTACCAACTTCAAGATTGGTGATCATGTAATTGTTGGGACTCAGCAGGGATGCTATGCCCAATATGTAACAGTTCCTGAGGATTACTTGCTTCATGCACCAAAACACTTTGATTTCAAGGAATCTGCGTCTTTCATTGCCACATTTTTCACTGCATGGATTGCATTGACTGAAATGGCCCGGGTGAGAACCAATGAGACAGTGTTGGTTCATTCTG
>JALUTL010000292.1:0-7247 GCA_027016475.1 Candidatus Heimdallarchaeota archaeon | reverse complement strand
GTGTGGGAACAGCTGCGGTTAAACTCTGCAAGGCTTTGGATCTGGAGGTCTATGGGACAACAGGTTCCGAACACAAAAAGCGAGTTATCTCAGAACTTGGTGCACTTCCCCTAACTTATGACAATTTTCACAATGAAATGCCAGTCCGGCCTGATGTGGTTCTTGAAACAATGGGTGGTGATGTATTCAAAAGGAGCATTAAATTCATGGCCCCGATGGGCAGATTGGTCTCCATCGGCGCAACAAGCATTCAAGTACAGAAATGGAATCCAATTTCGCTCTACCGGGCATGGAAGGCTCTCCCCAGAGTGTCTTTCAGCTATCTACTGCGGAGCTCAAAGGGATTCATGGCCCTTCATGTCGGGTACTTGAGCCGATTTCCAGAGAAAATTCGACCATCTTGGGAAAAGTTGTTGAATTTGGTTGAAGAGAAGGATATTCATCCTGTGATTGATCGGATTTTCCCGCTTTCAGAGGCCACTAAAGCCCATGAATTCATCCATCAAAGACAAAACATCGGAAAAGTGCTCTTGGATGTTTGGAAATGATGATACATTCTGATTAAATCTCGGATAAATTTGTGCAAATGAAATGTACTGTTATTATTTGCTTATAAAATAGCAACGATACGCTTACTGTATGCAACAGGAAAATGAAGAATTTGCAGTTCTGAAATTTCGGGATAAAGAGGTAAATTTACCGGTTATTGTAGGCACAGAAGGTGAAATCGCAGTAGATATTCAAAAACTGAGGTCAAGAACTGGGCTCATTACTTATGATCCTGGCTATGGAAATACAGGTTCCTGCAAGAGCACCATAACTTTCATCAATGGAGAAGAAGGAATTCTCAGATATCGAGGCTATGACATTCGTGAACTAGCCGAAAAAGCCAGTTTTACAGAAGTTATGTATCTTATAGTATTTGGCAAACTTCCTAAGGAGAGCGAATTGAAAGAATTTGAGCATGATTTGAAGGAAAATGCCATGATACATGAGGACATGAAGAAATTCTTTGAAGGCTTTCCTGCCAATGCCCATCCCATGGCTGTATTGAGCTCAATGATTACTGCTCTTTCAACTTTCCATCCCATACCGGATGATCCATCACATTTCAGACAGGACATCATCAACTTGTTGGCAAAAGTGAAAACAATTGCTGCCTATAGTTATAAGAAATCAATAGGGCAACCCTACATCTACCCTGATCCAAACTTGGATTATGTTGGCGATTTTCTCAACATGATGTTCAAAAAATCTCCTAATGACCCGTACAAAGTGAATCCTGTAATTGAAAAGGCATTGAACAAGCTCTTGATCCTCCACGCAGAGCATGAACAAAACTGTTCCGCTTCAACAGTAAGAATGGTCGGTTCATCCAAAGGAAATCTTTATTCGGCTATTTCCGCGGGCGTCTCTGCCTTATGGGGTCCACTTCATGGTGGTGCAAACCAAGCGGTTATTGAAATGCTTGAACAAATCCATGCAGATGGAGACAACATCGAAAAATATGTAGAAATGGCCAAGGATCCCAATTCTGACTTCAGATTGATGGGTTTCGGTCATCGAGTCTACAAAAACTTTGATCCACGTGCTCTCATTTTGAAACAGGCCGCTGACGACATCCTCAATGAATTGGGCTTGCAGGATCCATTGCTTGATTTGGCAAAGAGGCTTGAAGAAGTTGCCCTGAATGATGAATATTTCATAAAACGTAGACTCTATCCAAATGTCGATTTTTACAGTGGCATTATTTATCGCGCTTTGGGTATTCCCAAAGAGATGTTCACAGTTATGTTTGCGCTTGGCAGGCTTCCAGGTTGGATCGCCCAATGGAAAGAGATGAGAGAGGATCCAGACTTTAGGATACACAGACCCCGTCAGATATATATTGGGGAAACAGAAAGACCATTTGTCCCTATTTCACAAAGATAGTTTTACAATGTTTTAAGAACAAAATAATGTTTCCAATTTGCTTTGCTTTAAATTCTTTAGAAAACAAAATCTTGACATGGGAAGTTCACACAGTAGGCTGACAAGGCTGTGGAAATCTCACCCTTTTCGAATATTTCTTACAATTAGCACTATAATTCTGCTGTTTGTTTCGATGGTATTCGTTGGGTTGACTTCCTACATGAATTTTCGTTATCGTTTCCAAGGTCAGGATGTTGGGCAAACTCGGATTGCAATTATCGATTCTGGCTGCTCTAGTCAACAAGGAACATTTGTTGTTGAATACAAATCGTTTATTTCAGAGGAATATGATTATACCTATGGTGAAGTGAACCAATTTGATCAAATCGGACATGGTGAATATGTATGTCAATTGGTGCATGATATATCTCAAAACTCCTTGATTTATTCTGCCAAAGTAGCAAGCAGCCAAGGAGAAATTACATTCAAAGGACTTTTCGCGGCAATTGAATGGGCGGTTGAAGTGATTGAAGCGGATATAATAAATATCTCCATAGGGACTTCTCCGATATTCTCTCCTGAACTGAATGATACCATTACCCAATATGTTGAAGAGAATGGTGTAATTTTCGTGTTTTCTTCCGGCAATGATGGTTCATCATCTACTGATTCAATTGGGTCTGGAGAATGGCCTGCTGTTCTTCCCTCCACCATTGGAGTAGGTGCAATTGATTCTGGTTTGCAAAGGCCTGCTGACTTTACATCTTGGGGACGGAATTACTTAGGCACATTTACAGTTGAATTCTCAGCGGACGGAAGCTTGACTGTACTAGGACGAAGAGTTCGTGGAACTTCTTTTTCAGCACCTCAAATTACTGGAATTGTTGCGAATTACAGGGAACTTTTGATTTCCCATAATATTGAGCCAACCCCACAAGTAATTGAAGCCTTCATGGTAAATTACTCTGATGGATATCAAAAGAAAGAATTCAGTGAAAGAATTGGATGGGGAGTGCCAATTGATCCGGCTGAAAATCCCATGGCATTTGAAAATTTGGCTGGAGTCATGGGATCAATATACTTCTTTGGAGGGGAGGTTGATAGGCTACCACGATTCCAAGGAGAGAATTTCACCATGTCTTGGAAAGGTGTTACCACTTTGCCTTTGGGGACTGATCTGAATCAGAAGCTGACTATTCATGGCAATGCTACTGCATTCTCTACCATTAATGCATCTGAAATGAAAAATTGGGGGTTCATACTTACGGCAAATATATCGGTACCGTCAAATGTCGCAAGAGGTACATATAACCTTACCATCACCCCAACTTCAGGTCTACCGTTGACGTATCTCTTTTCAGTCACTGGGCCATATAACTCGACAATTCTTTTTGACGCATCGTTGACTCCAAACGCGTTGAATTTTGAGTATGGGGCTCTTTATCATGCAAACCTAATGGCCAGGAATAATGGCTACTTAACTCATTTCAACAGGGAATTCATCGACTCAAATCGTTTACAGGCCTATGATGTTGTCATTCCTGTACAGCTTGGCTCCACACTCATCGGTGACAGCAAAATTGTGTTCAAGAATTATACTCCTCTCCAAATTGTGGAATACCGGATATTTGTAGAAAATGGTGGTTCATTGTTTATATTGATGGATGACACAATTGAAGTGAACCTCCCTTCAATCAATCAAGAATTTTCTTCATGGGGTTTCAACTTTACCCACATCTTTCCAGAAGGACGTGCATTTGCCACAATTTCCAATCTTAAGGATCACCCTACAACAGTCGATGTAATAAGTATTGAAGCCAGAGGATATTCCATTTCCAGTCATTCACCGTCAGTTCAAGAAATAGCGCCATATCAAGAGACAGTAAATGATGTTTTTGGTCAAAAGATAGTCAGTTCCAATGCAGTAGTCATAGGAACACTTGGAAGCGGCAACTTCATTGTATATAGTGGTTATGAGTTGATTACCAACAAAGAATTTTCGTTATTTGAAGCATTATATTATTCTAATCGATTTTTTCTCAATTCCATTGCATGGCTTGTTGAAGTTTCATCTTCGAACACTGCCTGATCCACAACATGACCCACAGATTGTATAGCCGCCATTGCATCCACATGGAATGAATTCATTTCGATACAAAGGTGTACCATCCCAATCATAATCCACAGATGTTTGATTATGTCCTCCCATCCCGTTACAACTCATACACACAACATTCCCTGAACCAGCACAGCTACCACATTGTCGATACTCATTAGGATTCATATCATGAACTTTGGGGATTGTAGATGATTTCGATGGTACAGCCTGTGGCTTTGTTCCCACTCTGTTTACATATGCTACCGAAAATCGCTTGAAAATTTCAAATGATTCAGAGTTGAATTTATCTTTCACTTGCGCTAGCTCTTCTAAATGTTTTACTCTGGACTGAGAAACATATCCGTCATGTATTAACTCATAAAGCAAATAGGTCATTTGCCTCGGGTAGATGACTGGTTGCAATCCCTTCTCTCGATTGTGTTGGATGATCACGTCAACCATTTTCCGAAAATCGTCGATAAGCACTCCCTTGCTGGGTTCTTCACCTAATAGTCCCTTCATAAATGTTTCATAGGTATTGGCAGCTTTTTCAGTCATATTTGCATATTTGTATCTTCCTATGTCTTTCAAATCCTGCTTTTCAATTGAATCAATCACACCATCCATCATTGCATTGACTAATATGTCATGGATATCATGGACATCGAGCTTGGATTTCTCTCTCTGGTTTTTAGATTTTAGTATTTTCTTAGCATATTCCTTAACATTGAAGGTCATCACAATAACATTGCATTCCCATTAAAAAAATTAACCATCTTTCAATTTTCTTAATCTCAATGATGTTTTAATGTTTTATTTTCCAATAGAAACGATATCGACCAAAACCTGCCGTTGTACCAAGACCTACCCCTGAAAATGAGCCAAGTCTAAATAGCAGACTGTGTCTTTCGTCATAATCCTCGATTGCATACTTCACGCTTCCTCTCCATCCATGAACAAAGGTGTCATTCCAAAATGGCGCACCTTGCACTGTTCCTTGTGCCTGTACAATTTTAGTGTTCGCAATCAATTCTTCAGTTTCATGTTCATCATAGAGGTCTTGAGGAAACCAATGGTTCCAGTTGGCAATCAAAGAATTAATGAATGGTCTTACATTGGGGAATGAACATGTCTCCTTCCCATCCAAAAGGACAGTTGGCGTTACAAATGCAAGAGGGATGGGATTTGGCAACAGGGATCGATTTTCTAAACTTATTTCTTGGTAATCAAGAGTACTTATGTTAAATTCCAGTCCAAAAAAATTCAAAGCGTCACCTGAATCCATATTACCTTCAAATGTTTCAATGAGCTTACAGTCACCTGAATAAATTTTGAAATACGCCTCCTCTCCCCGTGCCAATGAATACGGATCCTTCTCGTTTGGTTCTTCTACTCGGACTCTGGATACTGAAAATGAATTCTGATATTGAGTGGCGATATCATCAAAAAAAGTCAAATGTTTACTACGAATAAGCTTGAAGAGAGAATCGTGGATTTCAATGCCGTAGCTGTGTGGCAATCGTTGATCTTTGGTGGCAGTCAAACCAACCCTTAACTCACAAACATTCACACATTAGTTAAGAGTCCCGAAATATAAACTCTCGTAAACTCTCGTTTTCAAGAACCAACTAACCTACAGTTTGAAATCATGACTTGGCTTTATATGCTCCAAAATCATCCTTTCCATCGTGAAAGGTGGTGATGAGTGCATCATGTTTAGGGCTTCATCGATTTTCCCTTCACTGCTGGCATGGATGGTTATTATTGGTTCTCCAGGATTGACAACTTCCCCTCTGGTCTTATGAATGACTACACCGGCATATTTGTCCTGTGGAGCACCTGCCGCTCTGGCAATAAGCCCAATGTTGAATGAATCTAGGGCATAAATCTTGTCCCCCGTTTCTGCTATGACATCATAAGAATAGCTGGCAGATGGGACAGTGTCCGAACGAACAGAAGGGTCTCCTCCCTGTGCTTCAACTATTTCCAAAAATTTTTCATGGGCCTTTCCCGAATTCAAAATTTCCTTTGCCATCTGATATCCTTTGCCAGGTTCAGCCCACTTTACCATCTCAAATATGATGCCAGCAAGTGAAAGTGCCTTTTTCTTTAGATTGACTGCTCCTCCCTTTCTTTCCAATATCATCATCGCTTCTGTAATTTCTAATGAAGGACCTATCATGGTTCCAATTGGTGTATCTCCAGGAGATACGACCGCCTCCAACTGCAATCCTAGATTGCTCCCAATAGTTGCAAATTGGTAGGCCAACTTTCTGGCGTGTTCACGCGTGGGAAGCTTTGAACCTTTTCCTGTTGGAAGATCAATCAGCACATACTGCGATCCCGCAGCTTTCTTTTTCGAAAGAATGGAAGCAATCATCATCTCTTTTGGATCAATCTTAACCTGCTTTACTACACGTAGGAACTTATCTGCAACATCTCCCAATCCTATTTTCAACCCATCAACCATACATCCATTGGTTTTTTCTAAAACTTGTGTAACTTCTTCGATACTTAGTTCTACAGGCATTATTACTTCCAATGCATCCGATGTGCCAGCAGGTGAGGTAATCGCCCGAGTAGAAACTTTCGGAATGGTTAATCCAGCAGCAGCAACAATTGGAATCATAATAGGTGTAATCCTGTTTCCTGCAATTCCTCCAATAGAATGCTTGTCCACAACTGGTTCTTTTCTTAACTTTAGCTTATTGCTATGTTCCAATATTGCCTCAGCGACAAAAGTTACTTCTTCCCCGCTCATCCCATTAATCTCAACAGCAGTGCCAAATGTTGCAATGTGGGGATCTGCCACATAGCCATAATCAATAGCCGCCATAAATGATGCAATTTCTTGCTTGCTCAGCAGTTTATTGGACATTTTCTTTCTAACGATTTTTGTATACTGTTCAACTCCCATATCTTCTAATTCAATGGTATCGCCTGTCGTAATTCCGAATTTCCCAGCAACATCAGGAGAAATCTGGGCCTCTCCTTTTTTGACAGATGATGAGGACATCAGCCGGAACCCTTGATTTTTCCCTTTTAATTTGACAAGGGTTCCTTCTTCTACATCAATTTCATCCAAGTCATTCGGGTTTGCAATCAAATAATTCGGTGAACCTCCAATATAATCCATAATCTGCACTGTAAATTTCATAACCTTTCAACCTTTAATTGATTTTAAGAAAAGCCTCAATCCAGTTATTTAATCTTTTAGATACTTTTCCTATAGAAATCC
>JALUTL010000291.1 GCA_027016475.1 Candidatus Heimdallarchaeota archaeon | reverse complement strand
TCCCTAAACAGATCAAGAGAGAGTGCATCTTTTTTCATTTTTTCAATCAAGTTGGAAAAGAGGAAACGCTGAAGTTCCCGGATTTCTTCTATAACCTCGTCGGGAGTTTCAATAAGATCCTTAATCGTAGATATTTTTCTTCTTTTGAACGCATTTCTCGTGTATCCGTCTATCCACTGCTGAGGTTGATCAACTTTCAATTCTAGAACTTCAGGGAATTTATGGGCAAATTCCTCCAACATTGCTATATAATAGATATTGAGATCCTTCCCAATATTGTCAACCGAAATTGGATTTGACGGATTGCTGCACTCAATCAAAAATTCAATTTTTGATTGTACCTTACGTTTCTTTACCTCAGGAAAGGTCAGTATTTCTTCAATAGGAGGCAGGAAATTCATTGGATCCATTGCAGTCTTTACATCTAGTTTTTCGGGCTTAGAAGATGCTAAATTATCTTCTTGCAAAGGAATTTTTTGTTCCTCATCAACTCCTCGGGCTGTATCTGTTTCTGCTTCTTCCAATTCTATTGTTTTTGCCAAATCTTGAAACTCACTCTCTGAAAGTTCTTCCTTCAGAGAAATCGTGGTACTTTCATCAAGATTGCTTAAGTATGCTTCAAAAGCTGACCGATGGCTATCAACTGTTTCCTTGTACTGCACAATGTCATAAATCACTTTAAGTTTGGTCGTTTCAATTAGCTTGGGAACTAATCCTTGAACTTTCTCGAGCAAATGCGGAGGAGTAACCAGATAGTCCCAAGAGTTACGTATCCAACGTCTTGGAAAAGCCTTGCTCAAGTGAGGCAACTGTATATCGGAATCCCTTGCATGAAACCGTCTCTCAATTTCTGAAGGAACAATTAGATCCTGCCTAAGATCTGGGATTCTTCCATCTTCTCCTATAATCAAAATGGTTCTTCGTTTTATTTGGTCAACCTCTTCTTCCGTAAGCTTCAAAAGTTTACCAAGGGACTTGTTGGAACGCCTTAAAAATTCTTCAGTAGTAAATATCCCGTTCTTGTGCAATTGATTCTTCATCTTGGGAGGAAGCCAGATAGGCTCAAGAAATATTGATCCCCCTTTTGGTATGTCAAATCTAGCAATCCTAGGTTCTCCAGAAGCTAGTGCCGCAATCAATCTTTCTGCTTTGATACCTGTTTCAGGATCCCATCGATTTGCTCGTCTCAGAACTTCCAACAGATTCCTTGCGGTTTGGGGTGCATATCGTTCAAATCTTGATCTTCGTTGCCTTTCTCTTTGTTTTCTGCGTGATCTGCTCAGGAAAGACTTCAATTTTCTCCCCAATTGCATCAATGCCAACCGTATTTCTTCGGCGATTTCATCAACTTTGTCAATGTATTCCTTTGAAGTTTCAGGAAACGGAATTTTGGTGGAAACCAATGAAACAGCAATGGCAAGAGGATCGGACTGTCGGGTCAACCCGTATTCATTCCATTTCATCGAATTGACAACTTGCGTAATCACATCATTGCCCGCGCCGAAAATTAGAGGAATTCTGTTTGCATATCGATAAATTATTTTATTGTCTATAACTGTGACGCCTTTTGAGCTTGCCGCCTTGTTGACTCCTCCACCATAACCGATAGCAGCCTCAATAATGAAGGGATGACCTTCGTAAGCTTTTGGAGGCCTTGTGACGGCTTCAACAAAAAGCGGTTCCAACTCCTTCTCTATACCCTTCCTAAGTCTGTTTGCACCAAGAGGTGACAACGCATCTCCCCGAGGTTCATCAAATTTGAAAACCCTGTCCCTTTTCCTTTTGATCTCTTTTGCTTCCCTCAAAGCCCGCTGAAACCCATCATGGACAATTCTTCGAATATCTTTTTCAGTCAGCTCAGCAGGCTTTTTGTTTGGATTAACCCCTACTTCCTCAAAAAAACTTACGGCTGCCTGATGAGAAACTCCCATGAAGTTTTTGCACAGAAAATCTACAACGGTATCGCCTGGTTCTGCTCGAGCCATTTCTCTCCGGAATGTGGTTATGTCTGTTCCCCACGGATGGACTGGAACCACTTCTGGAGGTTTTGGAAGGTCATCCACGACTCGTTTGAAGATCTGTTCATCCTCAGTACCCGGTTCATCGCCCGGCAAAATTACATGCATATCAGCGTAAGGGGTAATAATTGCCAATTGTTTGAAATATTCACGCACGTAATTCTTCGCTTGTCCCCAATTGCCCGTAAAAGAAACCATGACTTCTGTTCCGTAGTCGTCAAAGAAGTCGGGGTCGCCTTCCAGAATTTCCTCATCTGAGACAATGATTGGCTGATTCTTCTCCAAATTTATGAGAAGTTTGACACGATATGTGACATCTGAGCCCATTGGTCTTGTAGTAATTTGTATTGGCAGATCCAAAGTAGACATAGAATAAAGGAGCACCATCTTGCTTCCGAGCCCAAACCGCCCTCTTGTCTGCTGTGCTCCGTATTTTGTACCGGCAAGGACGGTACCAAACAATTGAGGAATGAGCTCTCTCGGTACTCCTACTCCATTATCCCTACAGGATAATTGAAGAAAGTCCAATTTTTTGTTGTCCAACTTGGTCGAGTCCATGTCCATGAGGTTTGAAACTTCCTCAGTTGTCAATCTTCTTAGCCTTAGATAGATGTTCGGTGTTACGTTTCTCTTTTCTGCGGCATCCAGTGCATTCTCAACCAATTCACGGATCGATGTAAATACTGCTCTGAGTGGATTGCCAAAACCTGCTATGCTTTTGTTGTCGTTGAAAAATACTGCTGCGCTTGCTGTTCTCGCTTTTGAATCAGATTTTTTGGGTTTGGACTCTGTGGTTGACAATTTTCATATCCTCAATTTTGTTGCTAGTTGGTTTCCATCTAAAGTTTATGTATATTTTTATTATTCGATGGAGAACCGAAAGTGTCGCGACCAAAATATTATGGTCACTCATCTACCTTTTACATTGTAATTAAAGGTTCGCAATATGATTTGTCGAAAGATATTAATTAATTATATAACAAATTGTTTTGATCATAAACGAATTATCTATTAAAAAATCCTAATATTTTCAATCATGAGGCAGTCTACGAACAACTTGCAAAACGACTCCAAAATAAGATTCAGACACTGCTTTCTGTGGTTTGTCGAAATTATGTGGAACAATCATTACTTTAAGATTTACAAGCCTTTCCTTGATCTCTTCAATTTCATGGTGATCCGCAATAACTTGCAATCTTGTTTTCAATTGGCTTCTCACATAATGTTCCATTTTCAGGATTTGAAATAGTATATCATTTTCATTCATTGAATAGGTAGGATTGGCACCAGCCACAAGTT
>JALUTL010000290.1 GCA_027016475.1 Candidatus Heimdallarchaeota archaeon | reverse complement strand
ATACCAAACCAGCAGTCATCCAATTTTATCCCAATTTCAGTTGAAATCCAGTAGCTCTCCGAAACCAATCTGCCATGATGGGTATTGCATTCACTTCCCAAATCTGGAAATTGTGGCCGCTTTGATCACCTGCCAAAATTTGGAAAGAAATCTCCATCAATGGCACTCCTGCATTCTTGAAGTGACAAGGGCTTCAGACTCCAGCGGGCTTTCCAACCCATGTACCACCTGATTGATATGGTCAATTTTCTTGATCTTGTGAGCAAGATAAACTAGGAAAAGGAGGGATCCATAAACAATAGTCTTTTGGAGAATCCGGCTGTACCACGTTGAGATGTCCATCAGCAAAAAGACAAGAACAATGACTGCAAACCCCAGATAATCGGCAGGGGAAAGAAACTTCCTGAAATTGTGGCATTTCCTCAGAATCCGGATCACAACGATCGTCGTGATGAAGTAGTACATGCCAATGGCAAGGAAGAAAACCAAGGCACTTATTGAGTGAGAATAAAACGTAGTTCCCTCTGCAGGCAACAGCCCTACACCGATCAATGCCAATGAACTTGCCATCCCTACCACAAATGCCATGTCGACAAGCTTTTTGTTGCCTTCCGGAATGTTCCTGAGTAGAATGGCATGAAGCGAAAGATAGGTGGGAACAAGCAGCAAGGCGGTCAGAACAACTGAAATGTTGAAGATATAGGGATAGGAAGACCGGCTCGTTCCCAATGTGCTGAGGAAATCATCAGTAAAGGAATAGTGGGGCGTAAACAGCATGGCAACAGATGAGGTAACCACAAAGAAGCCTGTCACAAGGGCTGTAAAGGTCACGACATGGCTGTGCCGATGCTCCTCAATACCGGAAAGGCTTTCGAAGATATCAACAAGGAATGAAGGCTTCATGCGCATATATATATGCATCCATTGCATTAAAATATTGCATTTGAAAAAAACAAATTTTTTGTAGCTTATTTTTTAAATTTTCAACACATTTCTGCTCCCGCCCGTCTCCAAAAACAGGCAAGCCACCACGAAAGAACTATGACATTGCAGTGAAAGAGGAGGTCGCAGTTTGTCAAGCTGCGGGAGTATCCTGAAGACGACAACGTTGCAAACTCCCATCTCCTTTCGAGACTCATTTGATAGTAATCTGTGTTGTCCCCGTCAACCCCGATTGTCATATACTAAATATAGCTTCATGGCCAATACTTATGTGATGTGGAATGCTCGCCCAAGACACCACACACACGAACACCGAATTCCTTGAATTCATCAGGAAATTCGACCAAACCTACGGCATCGAGCTGCAAAGGTGCAATGTGGATGCCTACGGCCTCCTTGCCGAAATGAGAACCCTGACAGAAGCCGACGACGTCGTGTCGGCCGTAAAACAATTCTATGATGAGGTTGCCGATGAACTCGACGCCTGCTTCCCTGAAGCCTTTGGGCCTGCTAAGCATGTACGGACTCGCAGACTGAACAGTATGGGGCTTGATTGCCCGCTCCAATACATGTTATTGATCAAGCAACCAACATGCTTGATGATCGATTATGGGAATGCAACTCAGGTAGACCCCAACTCCGTAACCGGCACTGTAGAACCCGTTTTGGTGAAGGGTGAACAGGTCGAGCTCGCATTCAAGCTGGTCAAGGACATGATCGTCTTCACCGAATCAATGTCCAAGGGCTCACTGGCAAGAAAAAGAAATTCCATTCCATACCCTACAGGTCATTCTCAATCGAAACAGCAGGCCCCTTCGACAGGGACATCGATCTGAAGATCTGGGTGTCCAAAGACCCCATTGTCAAGGACATCAGGAAAGGGGGAGACGTGGCATTCATCATCCAAAGGGAGATCGCACAACGGGTCATGTTCTGATACATAAAGTCCGAAAGGCTCAACACTTTTAAACATCACCTGCAGGGTACATCATAGGATGAACCTACCGCCCGGAATCGGCGTTGACGTCTCTTTCTTCTAATGTTCCGCAAAACAACTACTATCTGAAATCAGAGCATCAAAATTACTAAAGTCTACAGATTGCAGAGAATGAAGAAAAATATTAGAGGGTCAATCTGTTTCAGGCAAAATTCTTATTTTCCTTGTCCGTGTATCATATGAAACCTTATAGAAGCCAATACCTGGCTCAGTTATATCCAATAACGCTTCATGAGAGATTCCCAAATCTCTGCTGTTTTCTTTTGCTTCAATCGATGTTGTTAACTTCAAACAAAGTTTTGCTGACGCATTTGCCTTAAGTTCATATCCGAAATGACTCATAATTTGACTTGCAAGAACTAACCCGATTCCATATTTTCGAGCTTCAGTTCCTAGTATGTTCAAAATGGAATTCGAATCATCGATATCCCCTCTTGCTTTGGAAAATATCTTTGTTTCATCAATAACGATAAAGAGGCGATACTTTTCATCATCGGATGTCGGACCCATTTGTTTGAAATGTTCGAATATTCGACGGAGAACAGTGTCTATGAAAACAAAGGTTACTTCGCTTCCCAATTTCGATAAATTAAACCGGTAAGTTCTAGAAACCAAGTCCTTAATATGCAATGGTGGAGACCCACCAAAAAGAGGATGTTCCAATATTGGTTTGAGAAAATTGATCAATCCAGTTGTTGCTTGTGATTGATCTAGGGAATTCAAAATATGCAAAACATCCCCAAAATGGGGGGTGTCAGAAGACCAAGTCTTAGGATCCATCAGATCGAACCCTTTCCTTCGATATGCTTCTTCTAGAGCTTCGGATAGGGTGGCACGTTGATTATGCCCCAAAGTCCCTGAAATTGCTTTACTCAATTGGTCAATTACTTTGACAATGTGACCTTTTGGTCCACCAACAAGCGGGTCGAGAGATGGGAGTTCCAATGGGTTGATTTTAGGGAAATCACCAAAAAAACCTAAATTGATGGTCTTCACATTTGGGATATCGATATCACCGTGAAAATCAAAAATCACTAGTGGATACCCCTTCTTCTGCAATCGGCTTGCGATTGATTTAATTGTAACTGTTTTTCCAGATCCAGAACTTCCAGTAATCAAGAGGAAACCGTTAATCACTTGATCCAAATCCCAATAGCAGTATGTTTGACTATTATAAAAATATCCCAAAAGTATTTGATTTTTTGACTGTGAAGTGTAATTTTTATTTTCCTGACGTTGCTCAGCCTGTTGCTGATTTGCTCCCTTTTGAAGATTTGGCATGTCTTTTTCTTGACCTGCTTGTTTAGCCGTTGTTGAAATTTTGTTCTCCTCAAATTGTTCTGCAGGAGTTTTCAATATGCTTTCTGACACAAATTGGTT
>JALUTL010000289.1 GCA_027016475.1 Candidatus Heimdallarchaeota archaeon | reverse complement strand
GTTTAGCTATTTTTCAAACTTAAAGCTGACTTTAACTCTTGCCCGGTAAAGCACAATTTTTCCGTTTTCAATTTTTGCATCCATTTCTACGATCCTAACGATTCGCAAATCGCGCAAAGATTTGGATGCCTGAGTTACTGCGTTCTGAGCTGCCTCTTCCCAACTGTTTGGAGATGTGCCGACAAGCTCTATGATTTTGTAGGTTGAAGAATCAAAATCGTTCATGGTCAAGTATTGCTAGGGATGTAAAATATTTAAGGATTTTACCAGTCTTGCTTGTTCACTTTCAATCATCTCCCCTCCAAAACCTTATATTTTTAAAAGCATTTCATAAATTGTACAGGATCGGAAGAACCATTTTGCAAAATGGGGAATTCTAGGACTGTACGGGCCTGCACATATCTAAAGTAGTCCAAAAGGATTTGGCCCGATGGGATAGCGGCGAAATCATCTCGCCAAGCCATCTGAAGTTGCTTCAGTGACTAAATAAATTCTCTAGCAGAACTTGACGATGGAATGGAATTATTTCACTTGAAATATAACAGTTGATTCAAAAAAATGGTCGGTTTCCAATAAAAACACAATTTAATTGTCAGGTTATGACTTTAAAGTATGGAATATTTGTTCATCAGCCAATGCAAAAGTTGCAGTTCCAAATGGATGTTCCAAGCCACAATCAAAGAGACAAGAATGACCAGCTTTGGTGGAATCTGCCAATGCGGCAATATTTTGGTTGGTCAAATCAATTCAGAGCTACTGCGTGAAATATACCCTGAAAGTGATCTAGTCTACCATAGCCCTTTAGGAAAAGAAAAAATGAAAAAATTGTTCCTGACAAACGGAGCATTTGAAATTTTGGATGAGGAAACAAAAAACTCAACCATTCCAATAATGAAATCAGAAATTGATTGAAACAAGATTTCGGGTTGAAATGAAGAACAGAATCGCAGCCAATACAGTTGTCACCAATAAAAACACAATGAAAACTGGGAGAAACTGAATTGGATTGTCTGCAATAAAGGGATGCGAAGAATGTTTGAATTCCTCCAAATTGTCAAACCCGTCTCTGTCATGATCCATATGTGCATCAGTTGAATTTAGTGGGTTCAAGTTAAAATTGTATTCCCAAGCATCAGGAAGACCATCATTGTCAGTATCGGAATTAAACGGATCCGTATTGATTGATGCCTCCAAATAGTTGGGAAGACCATCGGAATCATTGTCCAAAAGATCATCAGTTCGATTCAATGGGTCAAAACCGAAGGAATATTCCCATCCATCTAAAGCTCCGCCAAAATCTGTGTCTGCAATTGTTGGATTGTAACCTTGCATGACTTCAAAGACATTCAGAAGTCCATCTTTGTCATTGTCCAGCTCTGAATCATCAACAAGTGGATTCAATCCATATGCAAATTCATGGTAGTCACCCATTCCGTCATTGTCAGTATCTGGATTTGCCGGAGATGTTGCGGCATAAACTTCAATTTCATCAGGCAAGCCATCAGCGTCTGAGTCCAAACCAAAATATTGTAATCCGATTCCAGTTGAATTGAACATTCCTATACCGACACCTAAAGTAAACATGGAAAGATCCAAAGGCTGTGCATCCAAGTGAATCTGTTCATTTTGCACCCATTCAGTTCCGTTGTAATGATACAGGTTCAGTTCCTTGTCCATCAGAGTGGATGATGGGAATGTGTCGGGAAACAGGCGTGTTGCGTTAGGAAGTGAGAGATACGAAATGCTACCTTCGTGTGGAAAAGCAACGGATTGATTGGACAGGTCAAACAACCCCACCTTCAAAGGGATGGGATCGGAGAGGTCGAATCCTAAACTACCCAATGATGAATTTTCAAGCTGTTGGGGCAGATTGAGATTCTGGTTTCCATCGAACAAATAGATCTCCTTGGAGTTGAGATTCTTAAACAAACCAAATATCTGCCAAGAATTCAGAAGGGTTTCATTGGTTTTCTGGATTTGGAAAGAAAAAGCCCCCCATTCACTAAGATAAGTCCCTGTAGAATTTAATCCATAGATTTTCCAGTTGAGAGAGTCAATGTCAAAGATGGCCTTGTGATTCTCAAGGTTGTTTGGTATTTCTGCTTTCAAGGTAGGATGCTCAGTAGAAAACCATTGCATTCGGGTGATGTTTCCTATGGATCCGACAAACAACAATTCCGAAGAAAAACCTGTCCAATAATAGGTTTCAAATGGGTCAAGAACATTGACCGACCCAATCACATTGTTCTCAACTACTGCATACATAGGATAATACAGGTTTTGAAACTTCACCACCCATGTCAGAAATGACTTTCCAAATTGGGCAGATACATCTTCAATGATTGGAAAGCTTTTGGCGAATACAACCTGATAATACGAAGGGTCAGCACGCCATACAGAAATTTTGGGGATTGGTGCAGTTTCATTTGCAACTGTATCAATTGGAAGGGCTGTGGCAATCAAAAGTAATGAAAAACATATGATCAAATTGCTTTTCAATGATTTCAATGTTGATACGAGAATATATCAATTTTTGTTCTCAATTAGGTATTTATGAAACAATAGAGAACGTATGATCGCGTTTCGAATAGAAAATCCGTTCAGATTGTCCATTCTTGTTTAAAACGTTGCATTAACCTCCATAAATGCAAAATGGAATCACATAGAATCACATCCATCGGAAATGAAGGGGTTCAAAAATGAAGATTTAGGACATTTCTCATCCAAAATTCAAAAACAAAAAATCACACAGTTCAAAGGGCTGAAAACACATCCCATGACAATCCAAGGATTTTCCACTGGAAAAAATGGGGTGAAATCACAAACAATCACAAACATCACAATTTTCACAAACAAACATTGTAATTGCAATAAAACATATTTGTTCAACTGTGATTTCCTGTGCATCTGATGGAAATCGTTTGCAACAATAGTTCCATATACTGCACTGGAAACAATAGCAATCATTTCATGACAAATGATACGTAGGCAAGCATCAAACAGGAATCTTTTGGTTGAATGTCATTAGAAACTGGATAGCCTGTCAATTGTGCAACTTTTGCAAGAGAATATTCATTTTTAATGGAAGGAAGAATTGAAGAAAGGGAATTCTCAGGAAGCTCGATCGGACAAGGTTTTTTGTCCAAATACACGCATTTTGCAGGGTTAATTTTCTCAACCATCCTGTTCACATATTGTGAAACCTTCTGCGCGTTCGAATCTCTGTATTCAATAAGGATTTCATTCCAGTACATAAAAATAGACAATATATGGTGAGCGGTTTCCTCAAAGGATATGAACAGAAAATCAGGATCTATGCGAATTTCATCAAAAGAAGCTGGTGAACTCCTATAGTAT
>JALUTL010000288.1:2104-3378 GCA_027016475.1 Candidatus Heimdallarchaeota archaeon | reverse complement strand
AAAATCTTGGATTCACTTGTCAATGGGTTTGTGTTGACGCGATCAGGAGAATTTTATGCTTTTATTACTCAATCAGTCTGGGAGTTGATATCTCATGCATTCCTTCCTATTGACCCAAGAACTGAAGTCCTGCTGTTGTTAAATAGAATCGAAAGGCTGGCAACTAAAGGTTTGCTCCCGATGGCTGAAGACATTGAGATTATCAGCAAAAATGTCAACCGAATTACCGATCCGCATTTGATTTTTAGGCTTTCGACTGAATTGGCGAAAACTGCTGAGGTTGCATTGAACAACAATTTGGTTGATGTGGCTTGGGAGTTGTTGCAGATTGCTGAGAAGGGGTTGATCAAAACCTCTGATTATGAACGGTTGGGTGATCTTTTTGAAGGATTGGCCAGAAACTTTGCCGCCATTAAGAGGGACTATCTGGCTGCAAAAGGATATCAAAAATCAGCTGAATATTTTGAAAAGGCGAAAATTGAGTGGAGATCACATGCCAATTATCGGGAAGCTGCTAGGCGGTTTAGAAGACAGGCAGAACAGATGAACTTAAGCCTTTTCCACTATGCTGCCCGTTCACTTTACCAAAGATCAATTTCTGCATTTCTTAAGGCTGGTGAAAGAAAATCAGCTTCAGAAGTGAAGGAACAAGCTGTAAGTGTGTTTGAGAAACATGAGGCACACAAACGCTTTTTTGAACAAATGACAATAAATGCATGAGGGATAATCTATGAGTGAGGAAGCAAATAAACAAACAAACAAATTAAAAACAATACATGAAGTCACAACAAAGACTCAAAACGCAGTCCATGCCAGTTTGGCTGGGGGGAAGAAGAAAATAGAGGAAGGTCTAGCAGAACTTTCAAAGAAGACCGATGAACGCATATCCGCAACGATTCGGCAGGTTGAGCAGGCAACCCAGCACTTTTCAGAGAAAGTGACTTCACAAATTGATAGCTTCTCCAAAGAAACAGATACACTTACTCAAACCCTGTCTGAAGACATCACATCCAATATCTCATCCATGCAGAGTTACGCAAAAGAGTTGTTGGATGATGAGGAACAGAAAATCGCAGTTCAAATGGAGACTACTGCTTCTCATGTGAAAGACAGCGTGAAAACTCACTTGGAAGATGTTGGAAAATTCGATGAAGCGATTTCACAACTGACCCAAAAGGCGGTCAACGAAGGGACTGACATTGTTGCTCAAAAGGATCAGGCTGTCAATACAGAACTTAAGGAAATACTGCAAATCAATGGTGACACATTAGGAG
>JALUTL010000288.1:0-2094 GCA_027016475.1 Candidatus Heimdallarchaeota archaeon | reverse complement strand
TAGGAGAATCATTGACAACGCTCAAGTCGGAATTTCAAAGCAAGATCGGTGGAAAAGTAGAAAAGGTTTACGAGGGTGTAGTCCAAACAAAAGAGGTTCTCGATGGAATAATCAACGACACGTTGAATCATCTTAAGGCAAATATGAATCGACTTCATTTGGAAATAGATGCTCATTTCACACAGGAGGTGGCTGACCTCCAAAACACAATCTTGGAATTTGAACAGCAGATGGAATTAACCCTTGCAGAAATTGTTCAAGCCTATAATACCCAAATGAAAGTCTTGTTGGAAAAGCATGAGGAAAAGAGCAGAAATACCATTGAGGCACTCAGACAAGAATTGAACTCCATGCGATCTCGCATCCTTGAAGAGCTATCCAATGTCAATGAAGAACAAAGAAAGAGGGTAAATTCATCCGTGCAATACTTGGACAACCAATTCAGTGAGGCAAAAAAAGAGGTGATCAATTCATTTGCAACATTAAGACAAGAAATAGAAAACCTCGGAACCAATAACAAATCACTGATGACACAGGAACTTAACAAGTTTAAGGAACTTGTTACAAATTTGGTCAAGACTACAAACCAAGATGTTCACAAACACACTTCTGAAGAAAGAACGACAATCGAGCAATCTCTCAAAGAAACTAAGAACTTGATAAAAGATATTACCACAGCAAAAGAAAAAGAAATGGCTGCCAAGTTCAAGGATGCAGAAAAATCTGTCGACAGCTTGGTTCGCGAAATTATCAAGGAGACTAAGGAGGTGGCATGATGTCTTTGGCTGAAGATTTGAACTCGTTGGGTTTTTCTCAGATAGAGGCTAAGGTATATAGTGCCTTGGTGGCATTTGGATTTAGAACAGCAGGTCAAGTGGCTGTTTACCTTCAAGACTTCTCTTATGAGGACATCAAGCAAACATTGACTGCATTAGAGCAGAAAGGATTTGTAAAGTCAAAACCTACAAAAGATAACGATGTCAAGCTCTACATCCCCTTGGCACCAAAAATTGCCCTCTCAGCAGATATCAGCAAGAAGCTTTCCGATAATCTAGGGGCAATCAGCAGCAAAGTTAACCAAATTTGGGACATTGCAAAAGGGAATTTAGATGCATACGAGAAGAAATTTATTTCAACAAAAGATCAAGCGGTTGATGGATTTAGAACAAGCTTAGATCAGAGCTACACTTCACAAGCTACCATTTTTGAGGAATTAATCAACACTGAAAAAGAATCAATCAACAAAGTAGCGGACAACCTGAGCAAAAATGTCAAGGAGAAAATAATCCCTCCTATTACAAATATTGCTGATACCTTGAATGAAAATGCCTCAAACATTCTTTCAGCCGATCAGACAGCTCAACAGACCATAAAGGAAGCTCTAGAAACACATAAAGACAAACTTACGCAGTCCACACAAGAAATTGCAACAGAGATCAAGGATTATGCAAGTGAATTGGGTATGTCTGTAGCAGCAAGGGTTACCGTTGCTTTCGAAGCAGTTGAAGGTATGGTTGATCCCAACAAGGCAGAACTTGAGCAGAGCAGAAACAGATTTGAAGAGATGGTTGCGGCTTTGGTTCAGAAATACAGGGAGCAAATTGAAGAATTCACAGGTTCTCACATTGAAGAATCTATGTCTCATTTCAATTCGACAGAAGGTGAATTGTTGACAAAACTATCAGAGGTCAAGACAACTGTCGGTAAGAGCTTGGATACGATAAAGAAAAGCTCAAAAGCAAGTGAAACAACTGCAATATCAACTACTCAAAAAAGTATTGAATCTCTGGCTTCTGTATTAAACAAAACTGTCTCCGATGTGAAAAGTGGTCTATTGAAAGCAATTGATGAAACCCAAAAGACCTCTGTGGAAGGATTGACGCAAATTTTGAACCAGACCAAGAATGAGTTGGGCAACGCTGAGAACGAAATCACGGGTTCACTGTCTACAAACAAATCTCAGTTGAATCAGGACTTGGATGACCTTATGGAAAAACTTCAGTCAAATTTGGATGAGAAATTCAAGGAGGTTCAAGACAACAATAACTCATTCAGGGATAGCCTCGCACAAGCGTCCACAAATTCTGTCAAGCA
>JALUTL010000287.1 GCA_027016475.1 Candidatus Heimdallarchaeota archaeon | reverse complement strand
GAATAGATTTAACTTTTCTTAATAACTTATTGGTAATTGTAAGACTTTGAAAAACATCCTGTTTCATTTATGCGCCATATAATTATATTGATTAACTTTTTAAATTTTACCCCTCTAATATTGAAGCATCCAGTTATTTAATAACACACATACATTTATGTCGGAGTCCGAGGGATTGAGGGATCATCAACCTCCAAAAATCGGACATATCCATTCCTTCCGGTAGAAAGCTGTTTCACCCCATTGAAAAGCTTCACCCAGCCGTCAACAATCTCAATTATGCTTCCAACCCGGTATTTGTCCGCCTCTTCCTTCCCCCACACAGAAAAAATGCAACTGTCTGTCTCGTCGCGAACCAGTATGCTTGTGACAAACTTTCTCCCCTTGACCATCCTCGGACCGTCTTTTGAAAGAATTCGGACGCGCACCACATCAAACCCCGAATCAGGTTTCAACTCAGATATTTTCATGTGCCGTCCTTGAAATCTCCATTTAACAATCTATTGATCTTTTCATCCACCAAGGAAGATGGACACAACGTAAGGACTTTTGAAATCCCTTCACAATTTCGTCTCATGAATCTTCCTGCATTAAGAAAAATCGTCACTCTGGCAGGTTTTATCACGTTTTTATTATACATCATCATCCTCTCCATTTTCAGAGGTCATTACTACTATGCTTTCAGGGACATTGCAGAACGGATTGTCGATGTTCGTCCAGCTTTTCTTACAGCATTCGCGTGGATTTTTGTGGCAGGTACAACAGTTACAGCCATTGCAGTTGTCAGCCGAATCAATAAAGACAGAGTTGATCGACTGAAGCAAATGACAGACTTCATCCTTGGCTTCACATTGGGAGCATCGCTTTCCTTCTGCTGAACCTTTTCTTCTTCAGAGGATTCATCCAGTTCGTATCCTACGTGTTGGGATCGATCATATCAGTAGCGATTGCAACAAAGATAAAAACAGAGCCAAAAAACCGTTGGATGAAAGTCAGAATCGCATCCTATGCCATTATTGCAACCCTTTTACTGGCACCTGCAATCCATGCAAGAATTGCACCTTCCTCACCACAGCACCCGACTGACTATGGAACTGGCGGAAATTTTCAAGTGCAGAGAATTCAGATAGACCAGATAGTCAATCAAACTTTTGCAAACTTTCCTGTGCAAAGAAATCCCGACAATAAGTGGTACACCTTCCTGTATGTTCCACAGAACGCCGGCAATATCCCTATCCACATATTTCTCCACGGGCATGAAGGAGAGGATCCAAAATACTATGACAACATTGTCAGAACTGTTTCATCAAGAGGAATTTTGGGAATCTACGCACAGCACCCACCTTTTTTCAGAACTGACAGGATAGCCGACTTCATCCAGCAGAACTATCCTGAATTGGCTTCAGAATCATCCATTATTCAAACCAATGCCATAAGATACAAAATGGTATGGGAGGCAATCCAGCAGATACATCGCTGGTTCAGGCAAAGCAAGCGCCTTTTGACAGCGAAACCACCTATGACTTTTCACGGGTAATGATTTCTGGACATTCTTTGGGTGGTGGAATGCTCCCATATATCGCCACAAAGGTCGTTGAGGCAGGATGGGGCACCAACCAGCTTGTCCTTGACATTGAGGCGGGGGCTTTTGACACCCTCAAAGGTAACTTGACCTCATTGCCGAACAACACCATTGCAAATGTCGTCGTCTATGACAATGACGATGTTGTCCCTGCATGCATAACGGCCAATCTTTTCGAAAGAATCTACACAAAGGACGGAACAGGAAGAATCAATGCATCCTTCATCATGGTTCGGACAGATTACCATGGCTACCCAAGAGAACTTGCCTCCCACTACTCATTTACAGATCTTGTACAGGATTCCATCTACAAGTGGGCAATTCCCAGAAGATTGGACGCAATGGCCATATATTTGATCCAACCAACTGCACAGGCATTGTCGGTCATCCTTGAAGACACAAATATGGGAATATGGAGCGATGGCAAACTATTCAACTCCCTTTTCAGAACCGACGACCCCTTTGCAAAACGTGGAGGGTCAGGAATCTAGCAACTCACACAATATTTTGACAGCCCTTACTGCAACTGACCACTTTCCGAAAAGACCATATGGAACAAAGCCCAAATCCAACATGATGTATCTTCTGTTGCTGACCTTACCCTCGTTCATCCTTTTGGCAATCGCCATCCTTATGAGACAGGCATTCATTCCACCAGAAGACAGTCCCGACAAAATATGCCCAACACAGAAATCTCCAAGAATCGCCTTCCTCGGAGATTCCCTCACACATGGAAGAATTGGAGAAAACTTTGTCAAAATGCTACAAAAACGCTTCACACAAACAGTCATCATCAATGCAGGAGGAAACTCGGACGTTTCTGACAGCGCCCTGAAAAGGATAGACCAACTTATCCCATGCAGGCCCCACCTCACGTATGTACTCATCGGGACAAATGACATCAAAACAACACTCTCCGAACAGAACATGAAAATGTACATGAAAACCCAAAAGCTGAACAACAAGATTGACAAACACTCATATGAGCGAAATCTGGAAGCCATCGTAAAACAGCTCAAGCATATCGGAAGTGATGTCGTGCTGATTTCTCCGCCTACCATCACGGAAACAGTTGACAGTGAACCATTCCGACGAAGCACAGAATTTGCAAAAATCACTAAAAAAGTCGCCGATAAGTTAAGTACCGATTACATCCCGTTCAATGAAACAATGGCAGAAACCCTGCAAAAGATATTCCGATGACCTATCCCTATGAAAAACTCAATGCAATGATCCTTTGGACAATATTCCAAAGATACGTCCTCCGAAAGTCATGGAGCTCTATCGCATCAAAATATGGCTTCAGATACCATACCGATTACCTCCACCTCAACTCGGCAGGCGCACAAGTGCTCGCAGAACTCATTTCAAGCCACCTCACCAACTGGATGGAAAATCAGCCAGAATTACTCACAAAATGATCCATGTCCAAGGAAAACAACAAAAACCACTGCTGAAAAGAAAGTTTCAGACAATGGCTTGGGATCTCTCCTTTAAGAACATCCTCCGATCCAAGTTGGCTGAAAAGGGAACCAACGTTGATATCGGTGTTGAACTGGCAGTCTCCAATCAGCAAATAGACTTCCTAATCAAGGATAATTCCAAAAAGCAACCCCCATTCCATAACGCAAGACAATTCATCGTTGGTGAATTCAAAAGCAGCAGGGACAATATTACAACAGGAAACTTCTATGACTTGATTGGAAAATTTTTCACATACATTGCCACAACACATGGATATGGTAGAAAAGCCAAGTCAACTGAAAAGCTGAACCATCAGGAGGGAACTTGCATCATCATATGGGGAGGAACACGACAAATACCAAAATTTGTCATGAAAACCTTTCACATGAAAAAAATTGAACACGGTATTTTCGAGAGCAGAAATAATGATTTGCCACATTTCCTCGCACTCCATGCTGATCAGCTTGCTGAACATGAAGACCTTTATTGGATTGGCCTTTTCGGAAGTGAAAAGACGGTCGAAAAGACTTTTGAAAGGTCTTTGCAGAAGGACGATACATTTATCAAGTCAATCGGATACTTCCTATATGGAGATAAACTCTTGACAATTGCAAATAAGCTCGATAAACCAATCGACCCAACTTCCCTCAATATCAAGTTGGCAACTGAAACGATAGGAATCAAACGGGTCATCGAGGAAGTGGGACTGAAACGGGTCATCGAGGAAGTGGAACTGAAACGGGTCATCGAGGAAGTGGGACTGAAACGGGTCATCGAGGAAGTGGGACTAAAACAGGCCATCGAGGAAATAGGATGGGACAACCTTCTTATTCTTTTGGAAAATGAACAGCCGGAAGTCAAGGAGAAAGTACTGATCAATATCCTCCAATCATCGTCAGAAATGCTGTCCCATAATGTGAAAAAGATAATCCTCGCAACAATCCTCCCCAAACTGTCTGAAAATGAAATCGAAAAACTCCTTCAAGAATGACTTCACACTTCGCCCAATCCAAGAATTTGCAACCCAAGTAGGCACAATATCCCCTCCCCCAATAAATGGGGACACCGAGATTTGAACTCGGACCGGTTGGTTTGTTCTCTGGGGAGAAAATCATCCCTCAATCTGGAGCCAACTACGCTGCCAGGTTACGCCATGTCCCCTAGCGAATCTTGGGTTGTCATTGAATTTTAAAATTGTTTTGGTAGGTTTTATTGGGAAGTTCTAGTATTTTCTGTCTTTTTTTGAGGGAAGGAAAAACCGAAACCTGGATATAGGTAAAAGAGTTGTGAAGTGTGTGCTGGTCATTTTGTGAAGGGCATGTCGGTATTTTTTTATCCTGAAGACACATTTTTCCTTTTTTCTACACATGTTGCAATTGCAACAAGGATGGGGATCACAGGGAGAGGAAGGAATCCGGCAGAAGTATTGGGAGAGGCTCCTGTCGATGTCGTTGTAGCAGGTGCAGATGAAGTGATTTCCTTGGCAGGTGATGAACTTGTTGTATCAGTAGTTTCACTGCCCAAACTGAAGGCGAATACAATTGATTCTGTCAATCCGTCCTGATCCGTGACGTTGACCTTGAGCACATGCTCATCCAAAGTTTTGAGGAGAAGCGATGCCGGAATCTCGATGGTCAGCATGCCATTGCTGATCTTTCGTGGAATGAAGATGCTGGAATACTCCTTGTCGTCCAATTCAACACTCACATCGTTTGCAGTCAGCTGGTAGATGGAATCGGACACGGTAAAGTCAGCTTATAGGAGCCAAGACCTTCTGGAAAAACGGAACCATTCTGTGACAGCGGCACAATGGTTGGTGGAAGGATTTGTTTCCCAAATACGTTAGATGTTCAAACTGATGGTTATGTTAAGAGATTCACATTCAACCATTTCTCCAAACCTCAGCCACATCTTCCAAGACATAAAAGGTTCAGAGAAACCAAAAAACGGAGGTATTATTACTTTCTTCAGTATTAACTCTTCATTGGCTTAAATCCTTCCCTCAATTTCAGAGATAAAGAATTTGGTGCCACATAGTAGACGATATTCCCTTGGTATCCTCTCTCGCCTATTCAGGTCGTTCTAGTATACTTGGCCTTTCGATCCGTATAATTTCCTGGCTCTCCAAGATCGAAAATAAGTTAATTATTGCTAGTAGATCCATCTACGCCATTTAAGTCAATAATATCTTTTATTAGATAGTACGCTGTAGGTGATGAATTTGTTGTGTTGGCATTTCAATTGTCTGAAAGGATGTCGAATGATTTGACGAATGTTTTAGGATTTGATTCGTATGTAAGCAATTTTGTATCGTAGAGTGCATAGAATGTTCCATATGGATGGTTTCCTTGTTGTGCCTGTTTAGCATTTGTTATTTGGATGGTTGAGACTTTTATTCCCTTATTTTGGGCGAAGTTTTCAATCCATACGGTCATGTTTGAAGTATATGGGCATTGTGGGGATTTGTAGACAGTAATTCCGTTTTGGTTGTTGGGAGGTTCATGTCTGATGAATTGAGGGTTCTCTGCCTTAGGGTCATTTTTTTTGACATAAAGTCCGATGTTGTCATTGAATGTTTCCACGAGCTTGAAGTTGTTTTTCAGGAATATTTTGGGTGATGTAAGCCAAGGGCTTGTTGATGCTACCACAGCGATTCCTTTGTATCCTTCGGCTTCCTTTATTGCGTGTTCAAGGAGCGCCTGTCCAAACCCATTTCCCTTGTATTTTCCAACAACCCAGAGGCAATGTATGACCATATAGCCTTTTGCGTCAATTGCTCGCCACGTGTGTTCTCCAGGAGCCATTTCAATGAATTCTTTCGAAGATTTTTTTCTTTTTCCCTCATCGACATACAGAACCTTGATCCGCAGTCCATGCTTGTAATTGTCAATGAACCATTGAACCTTCTGCGTGTATTCTGGGCTTTTTTTCTTTGATTTGTAACAGAACAGGTCATATTTTGCAACGTTGTCGGGAGTCAGGTCGACAATTTCATACGGGATGGTTATTGCTTTGGTTAGGTCATCAGGTTCATTACGTATTTTGTTGCGGCAATGGTTCAGTAATGAAAATCGAGAAGGTTCCTTCTACGTTTTCAAATCCTTTTTCAGGAATGAGACAATGTGTTGGTGGACAGTTGCATCCTTGATGATTCTTCGGTGTCCCAATCCCTCCGTCACGAACAGTTCCGCTTCAGGATGTTTAGCCATGAATTCATGGACATGTTCAAGCCTTGTCACCAAGTCATTTCGGTCGTGGATGATAAGGGTGGGGGGAAGAGCAAGATCCATGTGGATTGGGGTGACAGACTGTAATGGTCTGCCAATGATCTTTTCGAAATGCTGTTCCATTTTCTTCTGGACTTTGGGAGGGACATTGAATACCCTGTAGAAAGTTCCGAAGAGCGGATCTGTGTTGACCGGGAGACTTATTGCAATGAATTTTTCAATTGATAGTCCTTCAGCAAGTGAGACGATTGTAGCGAATCCTCCGAAGGAATGTGAGACAATTGCGTAAAATCCGTCGTGTAGCTGTCCGAGATGGCGGATGAACAAAGCGATGTCCTTTCCGTTGGTTCTTTTTCCTGAGGATTGTCCATGGGCTGGTGCATCAAATGTTATGGCTTGGAATCCATATTCGGCAAGAGTTTTGGTGATATGCCTGAGGTGATAGGAAGAAGATCCCCAACCATGGACAAGGAGTACTTTCGGTCCTTCTCCCTCCGTATAGGTGAAGATGCTCTGTCCATTGAATTCAACGTATTCAACGAGACCATTGGAGTAAACTGCTTTCATTTCTTCATTGAGCTTGATTCGCCCAGGTGTTTGGAACAATGAGAGGAGAATTTTGCTGGTCAGGGATGGGGCGATGTTTCCAAATATTCTTGTGATGGTTCGGACAATCCTTATTTTTGCTGGGACAGCCCTCTTCCGTTCAATGATTGATACATAGTCGATTGGTTCCTCTGCCATTGATCTGTTTTGGTGAAGAAGGTTATTAGGTTGATTGGTCGGGTTCATTGCTTATTTGACAAATTTGGTGGAATGGAAGCGCCTACTTCTTGTCAAGTGCATTGGTCTGCCTGATGCCGTGGAGCACAAGCCCCTTCATTTCGATGATCATGGAGATGAGCTTCAGCTCGATCCTCCTTTCAGTGCCAGTAGGGTGTTCCGCGATGACAACCACCCTGTCTTCTGCCTCGAAACGGATGTTCGAAAAGCCCAAGGCTTCAAGATGATTCTCCCTGCTTTTTGGCTTCGGGCAAGCAGATCTTTGGGGGGCTTTTGGGCAAATCGGGTAGACTGTTCAATGCAGACTTGGGGGATGTTACATACCAATGGACAATAAGGAGGTAATTTATGTTGCTGTCTGCCTTGAACTTTGTGAAATGTCAATTCTATTGCGTCGACGATTTATTCTGAATGTACATTCTGGTGAGCATGATGGCTTGGCTTGCCAGCAAGGGTTTGTTTCCAAGGCTTACTTCGATGGGTTTAGGATACCGTGCTTTGATTTTGGGCAAGAGTTCCACAGGTATGTCCTGTTGTGCGCCAAGAAAGAACAGATGTGGTATCGTCTTGAGTTGGCCAATATTGGTTCCCTTTTCAGTTAGGACTGCCGCCTCCGTCTGAGGTAGCCTGCGCAGGAAATGATCAAAGGAGCAATTGAACCAGAGGTCGTGCCATTTCTCCTTAATTTTATGGGCCAGAGATATTTCATCCTCCAAATTGTAGTCATATTGATCAGGAGTCAAATGAAGATATCCTTCACCTTTTGTGAAGTATGCATAGAATTCAGACGAAGGAACGTTGGATGGGCGTCTAAGGGCGGCGAGTGCACATCTGAAAATGACGTCAATCCGCCCATGGCCTTCCAAATTTTTGAGCGAATAGGAGGGTGACGGAACAGCCCTAGGGGTGACAACCGCGAAAACATACACATTCACTGTTGGGAAGTGATTTCTAAGAGTGTTTTCATTGCGATATTTCTTTTGAACGATCGTTGGTTGCTTCGTATCAGAGAAGGTTTCGGGTGTTTGAAGCTAAAACTCATCTATGTTGAGTTCAGGCTGGTTTCGTATGGAATTCAGTTCAGGATCCGGATTTTTAGGTATTCTGATGGAAAAGGTGCAGGATGGGAGGCCATGGATTTGTCCATGTTCTGTCCAGCTGACGATTGCCTTGCTTTTGTAGACATATTCAGTTGAGGCCTTGAGACTTCCTTGAACCATTGCACAGGACTTTCCTGAATGTTCCTGGCCTTTACAAAGGCATGGTGAGACAGTTGCAGTATAGGTGGTGAAGTTGTCGTTTTCATTGACAGGGGCAATTTCAAGGGAGGTTACAGGAACTATTGTTCCATTTGGGCTATATTGGTATTCAAAGAACGGGAAGGAAAATGAGAGAAACTCTTCGAATTCCTCAGGGTTGTTTTGTGCGGAGGTGGTGTCTTTTTCACCTATGGTTTCCTTCAGGATGTCTTGGACGAAACGGTAGCCTACCTTTTGTGCAACAGCCTTTGAGGGGAGTGCTACAGCAATTCGTTGGTAAAATCCAAGGAGATCGTTTGAAAAGTAGTTTCTGGTTCTTGCATCACTGGTTGCCTTTACGGCTTGCTGTTCAGTCAATCGGTTCAGAACATTGCGGAGAGTATTTCTATGGAAGCCGCTTATATCCCCCAGCTCTTGAACTGAAAGGCGAAGAGGCATTTTTGCAAGAATAATTTTGACTTTGTCCATAGTGTTGAGGCAATGTGTCCCCATATGTGGTCACCTCAACATGTAGCCCCCTTAGTTTGTTTCCTTTTCGAGAGTGCGCTTTGCCTCTTCGATGTGGGCTTCCATAAGTCGTGGTTCCATCATGGGATTTAAGGTATAGAAAACGGATCGCATATCTTCAAGATTGGGTATTTCAGAAATGATTCCCTCTTCAGCAAGTCTTTTGAGGGCATATCGAACAGTTTTGGCAGGCATGCTGACTTTGGTGATCAGTTCCTTCTGAGTTAAGGGAGATGCCTCTGCTAATGCGGTAATGAGTTTTTTGGATGATTTGGGGAGTTTAGGGAGTTTGTATTCAGGCATGGTGTTCACCGAATTCGCACAATATGTGCTATTTCAAATCAATAGCGGTCAAAAATATTTTTAAATGTTTTGATTGTTCCAATATTTTTTGTGCGAATTTGCACACATTTATCCAATGCAGCCAACATTACAAACGGATATGTCGATGGGGAACTGAAGAGTACGGAACGATCCTTGTTCTGAAATCGAACAAGTATTGTGTGCCAACTAGAACAGGATAGGGATAACGACGAAGGTTTTCGATATATTTTTAACAAACATTGGATTTTATCATATGACAGTGACAGGAACGAACAGACTTGATGATGATACCGTCAAGGAGCTGCGGCAAAAATTGGAAGATTCAGTTCTATTGAACCATAGGTTTGTTGACGGCATATTGAAGCTGGACGGTGCAAGAAAAGATGGAAACGTTTGGAGAGGTCATCAGATTGTAATTGTGGGAGTAGAGGAGATTAGCACGAGAAGCTTTTCACAAGCGATCCGCCGATATGGGAAGGAATGCTTGAGATTTCTGGACAAGGAGGAGTTTGTCGCAAGGGTGGCGCTTTGGACTGACAGGATCACATTGAAGAATGGGGTTCAAATTCTTCTGTATACAGGCCGCACAATAGAAGTTGTTGGAAATCCGGAAATTACGATTTTTGATGGAAATATTCTGGAAAGGGAGTTTACTGTGCCGTCAGAAGTGAATCTTCCAAAGCCAACGTACATTGTATCTCGGAAATCAAGCAGTCCAGTTCCAATGCCTGGTGAACAGATTGGAGTTGGAGAAATATCCCCTGTGGAAGTGACGGAACTTGAACAGGCAGAAGAAGAGGAGACAGAGTCCATAGAAATGCCAGAGCCTGAACAGCGAGACGAGGAAGAGATGGAATCTATTGAGGCGCTTCCTACAGTATCGTCGGGTTATGAAGATTCTATCGGTGAAAATCAAGGTCTTACATTGATTCCAGAAGAATCGGAAACAGGAGGAATTACTGAAGAAAAGAGCCAGTTTACACAAGTTGGTGTGAGTTCAGACTATGGAGATGAAGTCACAGAGGAACTCAGCGAGATTAAATCTGACGAAATGATGACCATTGGTGCAGTTGCTGATAATGACCCAACACAAACAGAACATGATCATGAAACGGGTTTTGTTGAGGATGACAAAAGGTACCAAGAAGCCATGGGAACCCAATCAGA
>JALUTL010000286.1 GCA_027016475.1 Candidatus Heimdallarchaeota archaeon | reverse complement strand
ATATTTGACTAATTGATCTGAGCCATTGAAAAACGTTCATTTATCATGGTCATTCATGTACTCTGTGGCCAACAACAAAAAAGAAGAAAGGAGAAAAGAATTCTATCTTCAATCAGAAGGACAAAATTTGATTACTGATGAAATGCTATCCAAATTTAAAGAACGAAATCCTGAGCTTGCTAGCCTTGTTGACAAATACAGACCTTCGTTAAGAAGGCTAAAATTTGATTTTTTTGAGAGCTGGTGCTATTGGATAATTTCCCAGCAGTTAAGCGGCCATGTCGCAGATTTGCTGATCGAACGCTTTCGAACTCTTTGCGGAAAAGTCACGCCAACGCGAGTCAAAGCGTTGACTGTTGATGAAATGAGGTCTGTTGGGATCTCAAATTCAAAGGCTACTTATCTCCATAATATCGCCGACTTTTATCTCTCTGGCAAAAACATTTCATATTATGACCAGGCATCTTCTGATGAAATTAGAGACACTTATTCAAAAATCAAGGGAATCGGTCCTTGGACAATAAACATGTTTTTGATTTTTAATTTGGGAAGGTTGGATGTGTTGGCGATCAACGATTTGGTTGTTCGAAAAGGTATTCAAAGATTATACAACCTTTCTCACCTTCCAAAGCCAAAAGAAGCAATGGAACTATGCAAAAACTGGGGTGATTTGGCCACAATTGGAACAATCCTTGCTTGGATCGTGATGGGTGAATAGCTAAAGATACTGCAACAATGCCTTAAGCCTTTCAACCGAATCCAACTCATATGAGAAGTTCGGATTGTCCGCCATCGGGTTAATTATGGGATTCTCCTTTAACTCTTTCAACTTTTGTTTAAGTTCCGCCCGGAAATTTCCTTTTTCAAGCCTGCTGGTTAAAGTTTCACCTTCTTCCTGTTGTTCGAAGGTGCGTATTTCCTCAAGTATCTTATAGGCCATGATTGCTACTGGTCGCATAATTTGATCCACGGAATGGCTGTCCACTTTCCTGAGTTCGGAAATCAAGAGCTTGATTATTTGATCCAATCGCAACTTCAGGACTTCTGGATGGTAAATCCAATGGTGTAGGTACGTTATGACGTCTATACAGAACTGAGGAAAATTGTCAACCTTCCGTATTTTCAACATTTTTTTGGAGACCTCGTCTATGTTTGGCTTCCAATTCAACGGAATAGATGGTTGATAGTCTATGGAGTTGATATATTCCTTTTTTGCAATCAATTGTATCGAGCCATTAGGTCTGCGCTTGACAACATGGTACTCCCCTGGTTCATAAAACGATTCGCCAACGGCATCAAACGATCTGCCCAAAAAGGTCAACTCATCCTCTATTGGAATTTGAATTCGATAGAATACCATTTCTTGGATCGTTTCTGAGGTTGGTTCCATAAGCAGAGAAGATTCTGGTGTTGTACTTAATCCTCCACCAGTTCCCAGCAACTCCAGGCCAACATGGTCTTTATGAGCTAAATACTCGATTTCAACAATTGTTTGTGTTCCTTTGACTTCTTTGACCTTCAATCCGACAAGAAATGGTACAGTCACTGTACAACTCATTGTTTTGATCTATTTAATGCCTTCCGTGTAGCATCCGTTCAGTGAGTACACTTTGTAATAATTTATGGAATCTCTATGAGAATTTTGCCAACATGGTCTCCTGCTTCAAGGTATCGTTGGGCATCAGCAAGCTGCTCCAAAGGAAAAACTTTATCAATGTGGGGTTTGAGTTTGCCTGTAAAAATCAGTTCCATGGCTTCTTTGAATTCAGCCATATTTGCCATGGTCGATCCAAGAATTTCAAGTTGCAACCAGAACACTGCACCTATATTTGTCTTTCCTTCAAACCCGGTAGTTGCTCCTGCCGTTACAAGCCTTCCGCCTTTTCTTAAGCATCTTAAACTTTGTTGCCATGTTGCGTGACCTACTGATTCAAAGACGATGTCCGCTCCTCTACCATTTGTCAGTTCCAAAATTTTCTTCCCCCAATTCGGCTCTTCCTTATAATTCAGTACAATATCTGCCCCCAATTTTTTAACAACTTCCATTTTTCGCTCTGTACTGGTAAGCGCAATTACTTTGGCCCCTAAAAGCTTAGATATTTGAATTGCCGCTGTGGAAAGTCCACCTCCCGCTCCAGGTATAACTACAACATCTCCCGGTGAAAGCTTTGCTTTGGTTTTCAACATGCGCCACGCTGTCAATGTAGTCAGACCTAATGCAGCAACCGCTTGAGGATCAACATTTTTTGGAACTTTGATGAGATTTCTTGCGGGCACTTTTGTATATTGTGCAAATCCACCCCAGAGATGTTCTCCTATCATTTTAAATTCATCGCACAGGCTGTGTTCACCTTCAAGACACCTTTCACATTTGTTGCAGAACCAGACGGCATTTACAGCTACTAGGTCTCCTTTTTCGTAGTTGGCTACATTTTCTCCAACATCTTCGATTGTTCCAACAATGTCTGACCCACTGATATGGGGCAATGGAATTTTCAAAGTAGGGGCACCATTTCTGACAAACAAATCCAATCTGTTCAGAGCACAGTACCTGACTCTTATCAGGACTTCATCTCGGTCTATTTTGGGAATTGCAACATTCTCCACCCGTATTTTTGAAGCATCTCCATGTTCATAGAAAAGTGCGGCAAGCATAGTTTTGCTCATAGGTGTGATTTTCAAAGCAAAGTTATGATTGTTATGTTGATCTCTTATTTTTTCTTCTATTTGAACTCCTAAAATTGACATATTTCTCAGCAAACAGCTCTTTGTTCAAAAGAATGGTCTGGAACTCTTCATCCAATTGATCTAAATTGACCGCCAAATAGGGTGATTCCACTCGTCCAAAAGGAAAATCTGCTACTCCTATTGGAACCTGCCCCTCTGAAGACTTAATAATCACTTTTGCCCCTTTTTTCGGAAGGAATGGCGGATTCTTTATGATCAACTGACCTTCCACAATATGCATTGGCTTACCTATTGACTTTACCCGAAGTTTGCGTTTAAGCGCCTTGACCAATTTTTTCACCTTCTGTTTTTTCTTTTTGCTTTCGCAGATTTAGTCCGTCTCTGCGTTCCAGCTGTTACTTGTTGTATTTCTTCTGATGGCTTTTTCTTCTTCGGCACTATTCGCTGGGCTTTTGCAGCAATTTGCTTGAGCAGTTTTTCTTTAGGAGTTTTGTTTTTTTTGTCGATGGTTATTAGGATTCGTCCGTTCTTTTCCCACCAATTGGACGGAAACGCTTTGTTTTCCTCCTTTCGGTACTCCAATTCCAATAATTGACACGCCTTTGCAATTCTTGCCAACGATGGCTCTTCAATCGCAAGGGATCTAGGTACTCGCCTTCCCTGATTTCGTGACCTAGCCTTGTCAAAGTATTCGGGATAAATTACAT
>JALUTL010000285.1 GCA_027016475.1 Candidatus Heimdallarchaeota archaeon | reverse complement strand
CTAAGGGGATATGTCATCTGATTCATGCCAATCACAAATCTTTCAATTCATCTCTACCTATCATAGGAACCATTTAATATATTCAAACCATAATGTAATTGAAAACAGTGTCCATCACAGATCAATATGAAGACCTGCTTAAATATATCCGAAATCACCCTGAATTCCGAGAAAGGTTACGTGAGGCACTATTCCTTGACGAGTATGTTCGTAGATCTGATCTGATTGAAATTGTCACTGAACTAAAGCACCTTCGAGAAGATATGAATCGGGAGCTTGCTCTGCTAAGGGAGGACAGCAACAAGCGGTTTGAAGCTCAGACCAAGGAGCTTGCTCTGCTAAGGGAGGACAGCAACAAGCGGTTTGAGGAGCATTCGAATGAGATGAAGTCTTTGGCCAAGGAGCTTGCCCGACTGAGGGAGGAAAGCAGCAGGCGGTTTGAGGAGCATTCGAATGAGATGAAGTCTTTGGCCAAGGAGCTTGCCCGACTGAGGGAGGAAAGCAGCAGGCGGTTTGAGGAACTTCTGCAATATATGGAAAGAAGGTTTACATTGTTGTCTGCTGAACTTGCTGAATTTTCTTCCAAATCGGGTCATCAACGAGAGGCAGAAATCAGGCAATTCCTCATTGAATTTTTGAAGTCCCAGAACTTGCCAGTTGAAAAAATTAAGCACTATCGGATTATTGATGAGAAAGGGGTTGTCTTCAGAGTGAACTATGTAACAGATGTGGATATCTATTATGAAAGTGAAAATGGAGTTTGGCTTTTCGAACTCAAGGCAAGCGTAGACCACAACGACGTGTTTCATTTCAACAAGATTTGTCAACTCTTTGAATTGGCATATAAGAAAGAAGTCCGAAGAAAGATAATCAGTTGCTACAAAATCACTGATGAAGGTAAGGTGGAAGCAGATGTGCTTGGCATTGAAGTTTGGCTTGCTGAGATAACTAAAGGAGAATTCATAAGACCAAGTGAATTGTTGGACAATTGAAGAAGTCCATTATTCTATTGACTGCTTGCCATCAGAAACTAGCTTTCGATAGACAAGCAAAACGATACTTGACAAAATACCCAGAAATTTTATGGTGGCGAATAAACCAACAAAAAATGGAATGATTCCAATGAAACCTGACAAAAGCATCGCAAAAGTTAGTACATTTTCCAAATAGTCACAAACGGATGCAACCACAGCGGAACGGATACCAACAATGGCAAATTTTCCCTCTCCTAATTTTCTGTGAAGCACTATCAGAATCATTGCATAAGTCAGGGGGTAGACCATGTCAACAAGCATGAACAGGTAGACTGAGTCCATGACTGGCTTCCATGTCTCAAATATTTCTGATGTTCTAGCTTGGCTCCAAGCAAATTGCTGGTCTACAATCCCAAATCCTTGCTTTTCCAATGTTTGTCCAAGAACAAAAAAGAGAACGTTGCAAATCATAAAGGCAAACGAAGCAACTATGAGAATTTTAGTGTCTTTGTCCATGATGGAATTATGAAGAGATTGGTTAAGACCTTTGCCGAATTAGTCCTCAACTCCCCCCAAAAGCTTTCAAAATTTTTGAAATCACTTGAGGAAGGCTGCTGAATTCAGATATCCAATATTTTTTGGCTGGTTTTCCCCCCGTAATTACAGAATGAACAACAATTGTCCCTGCCTCCTCAGCAAAATCTAGGCATTCCTCTTTGTCATCTACAACAATTGCCAATTCAGGCTTTTCTAGTTCAAAGATTTTGTCATAGTATGACCATGATCCTTTTGCAAAATCTATCAGATCAGGCCCGTACAACCTATCAAAATATGACAACAGCCTCATTCCAGAAAGATATCCTCTCAACATCTCTGAATCTTCGTTTGATGCTGTGTGGATTACCATCATCTGACTAAGAAGAGGGATCGTTTCCTTTACTCCGTTGATGGAAGACCTGACCCTTGGTGTTATCCATCTGATTGCCTCCCTTGTGATTCTGATTGCTTCCTCCTTTGGTGGTACTGATATTCTCACATGGTCAAACATAGTCTTTAACCAAATATAGTCCATTTCCTTTTGAAATGCATTGAACTCTTTACCACCATTCTTGGTCAAGAAATCGCGGAACATGTCCATCTCTATTACCAAGGCTTTCTCGTTCGCCCTTGTCCAATCAGATCCTCCAAATCGTGAGCCGAAATATGTTTCAACCAATTGTTGCCATTGTACGCTTCTTCGAGAATTGTCGTTCATTACGCCACCATCATCCAAAAAAAGCATTGGTCTGTTCTTATCCCGTTTCATTTCTCTCTTTCCTTCTGTTGTAGAGATTCAAGAAACCATTTCGCTTCATTTTCATTGTATTTATCTCCATAGTCCTTATAGATTGAAATTACCTCTTGAATATCCCGTTCACCATCCTTGTCACCAAAAAGCAATATTACTCTTCCAATGCCTTCAAGCGCGCTTGCAATCACATGGTAGGTGTCTTCAGTCATCGTTCCGTCTAGCAACTCTATTGCATTTTTGTACATTTCAAGTGCTTTGGTGTAGTTTCTTTCTGTATAGAGGCAGTGGCTTCCGTAAATCCAATAAGCACCTGCTATTTTCTCCTGTCTGAAATTGTTTTCTTCTCTCAACTTCACCAATTTGAGAGCTGCTTTCATCCCCTTTAATGCAACCTCCCTGTCAACTTGCAGAGAATCACTTCACCACGGACAGGTAAATGAGGCTAGATTGTACAGGAAAGGACTTTGGTCTTTCGGCTCAATGAAGCCAAGAGCTTCCTCAGTGAACTGAACCAATTTGTCCAAAGATTTGCCTACCCAATACAGATTCCTTTGAATTTCAAGAAGCTCATTCGTTGATTTTTCACGAATAAGTCCCTCAAAGCTATTCATGCCAAGGAGTTCGTCCATGTCCACAATGTTCTGGATATTCGGTTTTATATGAATGATTGGCTAGGGAGTAATTTCTTCAATGATGAATGAATGCACTCAACCTCTAATTTTAATTAGGATGAAATCGTTCAGCTTGTATGGCCCAATCCAAGCAGATCTACTTTCTGTCATTGGTCGCAATGATAATCATGACTGGTTTTGGAATTATCTTTCCAATTTTCCCCAAATATGTAGAGCTGTTTGATGGCGGTGTTTGGGAACTAGGCATCCTAACTGCCGCGTGGGCACTGTCGGCAATGCTCTTTTCCCCTCTCGCCGGATCCCTTGCTGATCGATACGGACGAAAACTAATGATTGTTGTAAGCCTTATTGGATATTCCATCTCAAATATTGGTTTTGTATTTTCCCAGTCATTCACTCACCTTCTGATTTTCAGATTTCTTGAAGGAACATTTTCCGCAGGAATCAACCCTGCCGCAATTGCACTTGCCTCTGAACTTTCTGAAGAGGATGGAAGGGCACAGGCCATTGGAATTGTCACTGCCGGCAGTTCGATAGGCATCGTCATTGGCCCGATGGTTGGAGGCGTCATCTTTGAGCTAATGCCATCCTTTGCACTTCCATTTTTTGTTTCAGCCATTTTGGGGATTGTTGGTGCAATAGTTGCAGTATTCCTCCTTGAGGAAAGCAAAGTCATCCAAAAAACAGACAATCAACGGTTCTCCTTACGAGAAGTCTATCATAAGTTGCCGAAACCAATCATTTCATTTGTTGTCTACATATTTGTCACACTCTCCTCAGTTGGAGCTTGGATGCTGATTGAACCAAGCTTTTCATTCTATATCTATGACGACTTGAACCTTGAACCCTTCCACTTTGGAGTTTTTGTCAGTGTCTATGGCGTAATGGTTGCAATTGGTCAAGGTGTACTTGGAGGTTTGTCAGACAAATATGGACGAAAACCGATGATTTTCATTGGAGCGTTGATCAATGCACTGTTTTATGTGATAATGGCACATGCCACAACATTTCTGCTCCTCAATATTGCCGCAATAGTGGCAGGCATAGGGCTAGGATTGATGAATCCCGCCATAAATGCTCTAATCACTGAAGTGACCAATGAGGAAAACCATGGGCTTGTTTTGGGTATAGGCAATTCTGCAATCGGATTAAGTCAAATTGTTGCCCCATTGATCGGAAGCTACTATTATGAGGTTGTTGGGGAAAATGCAATGACTACCCTGTTCTGGATATCAACAGCCATTGCATTTTCTGGAGCACTCCTTGCTCTATTTCTGAATTTCAAGGCAAAACATCTTCCTGAAATGACACATGAAAGCTATCCTCTTCCAAACTGAATGATGCCAAATTCCAAATATTCTTTTAACTGTACCCGGATATCAGTTGATGGTCAACAAAACACAAGAAAATGATGCTGATGTCAAAGAATTTTTGCTCAAGGTCGAGCATCCCAAACGGAGGGAAGATTCCCTTAAGCTTCTGGAATTGTTTGAACAGTGGATCGGAAAAGAACCAAAAATGGGGGGGAGATTCGATTGTCGGATTTGGAAAGTACAGGTACCAATACAAAACAGGCCACTCCGGCGAATGGCCGGTCACTGGCTTTTCCCCTAGAAAGCAGAATTTGCCACTCTATATCATAACTGGATTTAATGGAGAGGAAGAACTGCTATCATCGCTTGGCAAGCACAGGCTTGGAAAATCCTGCCTGTACATTAACAAGCTGGAGGATGTTGACTTGGAAGTACTTGGACAACTTGTTCGGAAAAGCATAGCTGAAATGGAAAAACGTTATGAGATCGTTTCTTGAATAGGTTTGCATAATTCTTTAACTTCCGTGATTTGTAACAAGGAATAAGAATATGCTTATTAATTTATTCTGAAATGAAGTTCTATGGTAAAACTCAATCAGGAAATAGTTGATCTCTACGGATCTTTCATGTTTCTGGTCGTTGGAATTCTTTTTGTCTATCAAACGAAAACAAGAGGAAGAAACACACCTATTTTGACTGCCGGTTTTTTTGTGGCATTCTTCGCACAATTCCTTTCATCAATTGAAGCTATCCAGACACAGTCTGAAATAGGATTCTTTTATTTTCTGAGAGAAAACTATTTCATCCTATTTTTCGTCATCCAAGCAATATTTGTCCTTTCCATAAACGCCATATTGCTTTTCTTTTGGGTTTTCCTAGAACATTTAAACTCAACTCAAATCAATCCGACATTTAGAACACTTGTATTGTTTCTGTTTGGAGTAACTGTAGCAATGTATGGTCTTGGTATTGCCATTATTGGCTATGAAACTCAAAATAACTTGATTGAGGCTGTGCAGTTGGCATTCAGAACAGGTAACCTTGCATTTGCTCTTCTTTTGAACATTATTATCTCGAGGTCTATCTTGATTCTTTATCGAATCTATAATGCAACAGAAAGAGAAAACACCGCCTTGTTTCAAATGCTTTCATTCGTCTCGATTCTGATTTGGGGGTTAAATGGTATATTGGTGTCCTGGGATAGATTTATCAATGGATTTGGAATAGGGGATATCAATTACACAGACCAAGCAATATTGGCCAACATTTCCTACTATCTCGGGCTTCTCATATTTAGTGGAACAATTGTTGGAAATCCTGATTACATCTATCGACTTCCTTTGAATATTCAGGACATCGTCTTTCTTTCATCTTACGGAACTGCAATTTATGGCATTGGAAAAAATGTTGAAGAAAAGAGCCTTGATGAGCAACTGCTTGCGGGATTTGTCACTGCTTCCAACTCATTCATCAAGGAGATGCAACCCCAAATCGAAAATGAAGTGATCCGGCTCATCATTTCTACAGGAAGAATTCTCAGAATGGAATTTGGTGACAAGCTCGGAATCTGTCTTGTTTCCCAGAGAGAAAATCTTTACCTGATCCGTTCCATCCAATCACTTTTGCAATTTATTGAAAATCAGGATACAAGTATCATAGATGCGGGTCAATTTTTCCCCGAAAACCAAGTCAGAGCGTGGCTCAAAAAATTCTTCCCGTATCTTGACATCGACAACATGCAATCCTACTGAAATTAAAATTTATTCAGAAAAGAGGCTTTCCAAATATGGTGTCATGAATAGCCCACTTGGATCATATTTCTCTTGGGCTTCCCTGAACCTGTTCCACCGGGAATACTTTTCTTTCAAATCTTCTGCTTTGAGATGATGAAGCTTGCCCCAATGTGGACGACCTTCATGTTCAAGGAAAATTTTTTCACAGTTGCGGAAGTAATCTTCGAATTTCATTCCTTTGTACATATGAACCGCAATGAAACATCTGTCTCCACCATAGGCAGGACTTATGAAAATGTCATCGCCCCTGACAATCCTGAACTCCAAAGGAAACTGCACTCTGACATTTCGTTCCTTAATCATGTCTTTAATTTCAAGAAGTGCATCAATGCCGTTATCAACAGGTAGAGAATACTCCATTTCATAGAATCTAACCCTTCTTTCCGTCGGATATACTTTGTGGCTCCAATTGATTTTTTCAAACGTAGAAAGACTTGCAGCTGCAATCTTTGAAACTGGTTTGCAAAGGGGCGGAACGATCCTTGTGGCAAAACAAAGGACTCCCCAAAGCATGTTTTCGAAGATTCTGTCATTGATGAAATTGCGTACCCTCCGGTCTTTTGGGAGTTCGTTTGATATGTTTGATTCCTTCAACTGCACCGTTTCTGTGTGAGGAAACCAATAGAATTCAAAGTTCCTGTTCTGGTTCACGAATTGATCGAGTTCTGATGTCACATCTGCCATCCTTCCCTTCTTGGTTCTGTAGTGAAGTATATAAGCGGGAACTGTCCTCAATGTGACTTGTGTCAATATCCCCAATGTCCCTAAGGACACTTGCGCGGCCTTGAAATCAGGATGTGTTTCATCCATTTCAACAATATTTCCTTCACTATCTATGAACCTGATTCCAACCAATTGCGTCGCAAGAATCCCAAAGTCCTTTCCTGTTCCGTGTGTCCCTGTTGACACTGCACCTGCAATGGACTGCGCATCAATGTCCCCCATGTTCTCCATGGCATATCCTCTTTCAAACAATAGTTTTCCCAGTTTTTTTAACTTCGTTCCAGCCCACACGGTAAACAGGTTTTCATTCTGCGCAACGATTCCCTGCATTTTGTCTAGAGAGACTATGATGTCCTTTGTTGCAACTATGTCAGGAAATGAATGTCCGCTGCCTGCCACTCGTATTTTCTTCCCTTCATTGCCTGCCATTCTGACCATGTCAACAATTTCTTCCTCTGATGTCGGATATATGATCACTTCAGGAGATGCCTTGACCAAACCCGACCAGTTTTTCCAAACCGCCACACTCCCTGTTTCTCAACTCAAACATAAATTCTTGTCACACAATGGTGTACTTTATACAAAAATTGTCCGCTATTCATCATATCACCCTATGATGTTAAATTATGCCATGACCCAACCAAACATGCATGTATGAAAGATACAAGAATGCATTGAAAGAGTTTCCCAAACCTCTTGCCTATGTCGATCTCGACCTGTTCGACCAAAACGTGAAGGATATAGCAAAGAGGGTTGATGGATCCAACAAAACTATAAGGGTTGCCTCAAAATCTGTTCGAGTCCCTGATCTTCTGAAGAGAGTATTCTCTGCATCTGACATCTATCGGGGAATATTGAGCTTTTCTGCAAAAGAGGCAGTCTTTTTGGCAAAACAGGGTTTCAAGGACATTGTGCTTGGATATCCTGTTGTAGACCCAAAGTTAATACGTGAAGTGCTGGAAACTGATCCAACGATTACATTTATGGTTGACTGCTTCGAACATATACTGGCAATTCATCAGATTGCAAGTGAGCTGGGAGTGCAGGGAAATATCTGTCTTGACATCGACATGAGCACAAAATTTCCCGGAATCTATTTCGGTGTATACCGTTCACCACTCAGAACTCCTCAACAGGTTCATGAACTCAGCAACTCCATTTCAGAACTTGAATCGGTCAATTTGAAAGGTGTCATGGGCTATGAGGCACAAATCGCAGGAGTCCCCGATTTTTCACCGGCAAGGAATTTTCTCCTTAATGCGGTAGTCAGACTGCTGAAAAGAAGGAGTATTCCAAAAATTGCCGAAAGAAGAAAAATGATTGTGGAAATGCTGGAAAATCAAGGGCATTTACTTAGTTTCGTTAATGGAGGTGGTACTGGTTCAGTCGAAACCACAATCAAAGAAGATGTGGTGACTGAGGTGACTGTCGGGTCTGGATTTTTTTCACCCCGCCTGTTCGACTACTATTCCCAATTCAGGCATGAACCGGCAGCAGGATTTGCACTTGAAGTTGTCAGAATCCCTGAGCAAAATGTCTATACCTGCTTTGGAGGAGGATATATTGCATCTGGATCGATTGGTGTGGACAAGCAACCTGAACCTTATCTGCCAAAGGGGTGCACATTATTCCCAAATGAAGGTGCAGGTGAAGTCCAGACCCCAGTACATTACAAGGGAACTCTCAGCTTGGACGATCCTGTTTTCTTCAGACATGCAAAAGCTGGCGAACTCTGCGAACATTTCAATGAGGTCTATTTGATCAAGGGAAGTGCAGTAACTGGAACTGCAAAAACATATCGAGGCCATGGGCTATATTGATTCGATATGAGCGATTCTTTGTCGGCAATTTTTTGCTTTCTGAATAGAAGGCAGATTAGTTTACTATCGGGATTCTATTGCAATTTTAGTAACGATAGGTCTGGAGGGCAACATTGACAAAAAGATTTTTGTAAACCTGATCCATTCATCCTTGTTCAGATCCTTGCGCAAATCTTCTATTCTCCCTAGATGTTGGTGAAATTGCTCTTCCCAATAGTGCCGATCTCGAAACAGCCAATCCAAAAAGCGAGGAACAATCAAAAGCAAGACGACATAGCTTTTCCGATTCTCGGATCTTCATTTGTCGGATCTTTGCAAAAACCACTTAAGGCCAAACCTATATAGGATTCCTTCTCAAGGATTGATAGAAGTATCGAGCCTTGGATATGTTTGTCTCCTCTGCCAAATGCCACATGTCGCTAGACCCAACTCAAACAATTCTTGCTCTTGCAATTCCCCACCAATCATTTTCAAATCACTTTGAAATTGAAGTTCAGGCCTCATTTCCTTGTACGCAATAAAAGCCACGCCTATCTTTCCTTGATTGAAGAGGTAGACCAAAGATGGTCAAGTTATATTTGCATCTTACAGACAACTGAGCAATGCTTAACAAAAGGCAATACAATCTTACCAAAAATTCTGCACATCGAATATTCCGAAGTTTTTTTTAACACATAGTTGGAATAAAGGTAATGAATTGTCAATTATGCGGAAAAGCTTCTCAAAGGTTCAATCTCGGGATTGGAAGCTCTTTATTAAGAAACTATACCGAACCCATTGGATTGATTAAGTTTTGCTCCTTCAAGCACAACCTGATTGGCAATCGTTATGTCAACTTTCTTATAATTTTTGTCCTTGTTGGGCAAAATCTCCTTTTTCCTATTTTTGGCTTCAACAATCCGCTTGATTCCATTCATCCATTTCTCAAATGGATCGGTGTGTTCCTTCAGTCGGGAATTGCAGGATATGGCATCTATGGAATTAAAAAATATGATGAAGGATTCCTCCATTCTCAACGCTGGAACACGTAAACAACTCGATCCTATTTGAGCTACAGCAAATCATGTTAAACAGCTTGTCCATGTCAAACGTCAATTTGCATGATTTACAAATAAACATACCTTCAACACTTCAAATTTACCCATAGTCGAAAAAAACAAAACTTAACAATCCATCGACTTCTGATTGACTGTGGACAAGCTCATTGCAGTGTATGGAACCCTCAAGATCGGCAATCACAATCATGATGTCTTTCTGAAAGGGTATCAGCCTATACAATCTGGATATTTCAAAATTCCATTCCAAATTTATTCAAACGGAAGATATCCCATGCTGATTCCTGATTCCCCACATCAAATCCATCTTGAAATCTATAGGATACCTGAACAATTGTTCCAAAAAATCAAGACTTTCGAAGAGCCTTTCGGTTACCATCTTGAATCCACTACGATTGATGGAATAGATGTCTCGATTTTTGTTTTCAACGAAAAAACCCCGCCTTCTGAATTTTATCCGGTTTCAGACGGATGTTTCAAGCCGGAGGTTGAATGGTGAACCAAAAATATCCCACCCATTGTTCAAATTCTGAAACCAAAGCGATTTTCATCTTAGGCCGGCAGGATTTTATACAAAAATTCTTGGAGATTCACCAATGCTGAAACTGGAAAAATCGGACCAAACACCTCTCCATATATCATCTGTTCAATGTTGACAAAAATGTGGGACTCTCTCCATCCCGATCCCCGCAAGTTGGATACCATTTCATTCAACAGCTTTTCAGAACCGGCAACAAATGCAAAGTCGTAGTT
>JALUTL010000284.1 GCA_027016475.1 Candidatus Heimdallarchaeota archaeon | reverse complement strand
GGCAACAGAAACAGCACCACCTGTTTCAAAATCCTCAATTACAAAAGCAACTGAAGAAGCAACTGCTGTTGAAAAAGAAGAGGAGGAAAAGAAACCAGAGCCGGTCAAAAAGAAAGTTGTAAAGAAGGAAGAAAAAGCTACAGTTGACGAGAATACTGCCAAAGTTTTGAACCTTTTTGCTGAATTTATTAATGAAGCTACGTCGACCAAAAATTTCCATGATAGAATAAGCTCTGTTTGCGATATGGATGAAGCCTATGAGGTTTTGGGAAGTATAGGATTAAGCAAGATATATGGATATATTGGAAAGCCATTGGACAAGAAGAAAGAGGTTGTTGATTTGTTAATTCAATGGAGCAAAGAAGGTGTTCCAAGGTAAAATTTCTTGTTTAAAAAGTTAAATCGCATCTATTTGATGATGACAGGAATTGTTGTAAAAGAGAACATGTTGCCCTATCAAGTTCTTAAATTGCTTATGTCTACCAAAGAATTGTTTGTCAGTTTTTCTAGTCCCTATCATTTGTCTTTGGTCAAACCTACAAAAAAAATAATTTCCACTCATTTTACACAGCGTTTTCCAATTTCTTTTGTCAAGAGTTATTTTTTTGAATCTCTTTTATATGCCTATAGGGACTACCGAGTGGAATTTTTTTATCAACCAGACAATCATCCCTACCATCGAACAATCCATTTAAAGATACAGAACGATTTCTTTTCGATTGAGTTTGTCAAGTTTGAGTAATAGATGACAAACTAAAGGATAGATTTTTGGCGAGGTTTTGTACAGTCGATATTGATGGGATCAGTGTTAACAGTAGACATTCATTGCCATGTTTTGCCTGCAGAGCTTCCAAATTTTTCAAAGCAATTTGGGTATGGAAATTTCATTAGTTATAGAAAAAGAGAGGACAATTGCATTGATATGATGCAGGGAGAGAAATTTTTTCGAACAGTGGAACCAAATTTGTTTGATACGTCAGTTCGTCTAAAAGAAGCAGATAGAGATAATGTCAAAGTACAGGTATTGAGCACTGTGCCTGTTATGTTCAGTTATTGGGCAAAGCCAGAAGATACTCTAAAGGTAGCTCAATTTTTAAATGATGACATAGCACAGAGAGTTTCAGATAATCCCAATAGATTTGTTGGTTTGGGAAGCCTCCCAATGCAAAGTCCAGAACATGCCATAGAGGAACTTGATAGATGTATTAAAGATCTTGGTCTTGCTGGAGTTGAAATTGGGAGCCATATAGAGCAATGGAATTTAAGTGATGAATATCTTTTTCCAATTTTCAAGAGAGCGGAAGAACTTGGGGCGGCCATATTTGTCCATCCTTGGGATATGCCCGCAAAAGAGCAAATGGAAAAATACTGGTTGCCATGGTTAGTAATGATGCCTGCCGAGACATCAAGGGCCATTTGTTCAATGATTTTCGGAGGGATTTTTGAAAGGCTTCCAAAGCTCCGTGTGGCATTTGCTCATGGAGGGGGATCGTTTCCAATGACAATAGGTAGAATTGAGCATGGATACAAAGTCCGTCCCGATTTGGTTCAGGTTGATAATAAAGTCAACCCACGAAAGTATTTAGGCCGATTTTGGGTAGATTCACTTGTTCATGATCAAAGAGTTTTGGATTATCTTGTTTCCTTGCTTGGTGAAGATTTTGTTTGTCTTGGAACAGATTATCCCTTTCCTCTTGGAGAGCTTGAACCAGGGAAATTAATTGTCAACAGTGGATTTCCTGATCATGTAAAGACAAAAATGCTAGGTACAAACGCCTTGAAATGGTTGAATGTTTCACCCCAAAGGTTTGGTTAAAACATATCAATAACTGGTTTCAGCCAAATTAGGTGCTTTTTTCTGTGATTCTCTTGCAATTTTTAGCTTTCGTATCCATTTCGCATCTTCGGCATCGGCATAAACTCTGATCATGACGTATCTTTGACGATCTTCCATATCGAGCAAGAACGGTTTGAAATAATTGGTGGATCGTATAGCTTCCTCAAACGTTATAGATTTTTGTCCAGGGACAAGCCGTTCTTTTTCGTCCCAAATGTAGATATTTCCTGCATTGAATTCGTCATGATCTATTGTACTCATCGGATAAGTATTAAACACGTAGGTTTTTGGAACTGGTTTCCCAAGCTTTTGAGATTCTTCTTCGAGCTTATCCAGAAATTGGGATTGGGCAATTATTGTGGAGCCTTTTTCGAGGTCTGAACTAATTGTTCGGACAACTTTTTCAGATACAATTGTTTCCCAAACCAGTTTTGGCAAGTCACGTTGAATTAACCGCTGGCAATAGTGGCGAGCTAACTCTATACCATCTACCTGCGAGGTCATAATTTCACCAACAATGGTATAGTCATTGATAAATTGGTATTGTTCAAGATCTGCTGTCCTCTCAGCCAACTTCAATGGTTTTGAAGCGGCTGCCAACATATGCCGAATCAAGATATCAGCAGCAGAGCTGGCCTTATGGAAATAAACCCCTCGATACATATAAAATCGACCCAAAAGGGCTTGAAATATATCATCAAGTACTTTTACATCGTAATGAAGAGCAGGCATTCCATCATGTTCTTTGACAACAGCATTGCTGATTATTCGTGTTGAAGCGACAGTTCCAAAATGAGTGGTTCCTGCAAAGTAAGAATCTCGAAGCATAAAGTCCATTCTGTCAGCTCCAAGTGCACCTTGCACAATTGCTTGCAAAACGGTGTCCTTACCGTTCCAAAGATCGATGATTTCATCGGGTTCTACACCACAATCTTGAATCAATGGTTTCAGATATTCAGATTGGATCAGTTTAAACCGATGGGTATCATGTCCGTGTGGGTTCCCAGGATAGAGCTCCCGATACACGGTATCGTCGTATGCATGGGAAAACGCACCATGAGCGATATCATGGAGAAGACCTGCCAATCTAGCCACTTGAACCTTATGTATTCTTTCTGGGTCATCCTCAAAAAGATGGTTTGCATAGTCTCCTGCAAGTCTCATGACGCCCATTACGTGGGCAAGGCGATTATGAGTTCCACCTGGAAAAACCAGTTTGACACCGCTTAATTGGGAAATCCACCGCAGACGTTGAACAAACGGAGAATCAATTAAGGTAGTTTCAGGGATAGAAAGTCGTATGTATCCATGAACAGGATCGCGGACTGCTCTTTTTCTTTCAGGCATTGCATTATCAAATTTGGAAAATTAGTTAATAGGTATTTTGGTGCAGTTTTTTATCAGAAAACGAATTTCTTTATTTTGCGAACAACTACAATCAAGTAGGACATACTTTAAGATAAGATGGTAATAAATCAAATTGAATATGGAGATAGATTATGAACCAACACTCAGCTTTGCAACCAAGATGGATGAGAAAGACAGTTTGCAGACATATCGAGACAGATTTCATATCCC
>JALUTL010000283.1:8444-25920 GCA_027016475.1 Candidatus Heimdallarchaeota archaeon | reverse complement strand
GCGAACGGCCATGATTACTGTATCCCTCAGTCCATTGATAGGTATCACTGGTGCATCGGTTGTGATGCAGACTGTTACACCTTCATTCATCATTATTCCTGGTGTTGCCATTGTTCGGTTTTTGAGTTCGCGTTTTGACCTGTAGGTAAGCAATGGGCCCACAACCACAGGAAGATCCCGTTCTTTGATGATTTCCTTGATTTTGTGAGATTCTGTAGCGTGGTCGATAATAAGCTTGAAGGCAAATTCATCAGAAAGACGTATGGCCGTTCTGATGTCGTCTGCACGATGAGAATGGCATCGGACTGGGACACTTCCCGACAATATTTTCAGCAACATCTCCATCCCCAAGTCAAATTTAGGTTTCTTGATAGGCTTCTGTTCCTCAGGCGGTTTATCCTCATTTGCCCTCAATTCTTCCTGATACTGTTGCCATTCACTTTGGTAGTCAATAGCATCATAAAATGCTTTGCGGATCAAATATGCATTTCCCATTCGAGTTGTAGGAGCCCTGTTCTTTTCAAATCCTACCCGTTTGGCATTTTCACCCAGCGCCATTTTTACTCCTGCTGGCTGTTTGATGATCATTTCATCAACAACATGACCATAGGATTTCACTACACAAAACTGTCCACCTATGAGATTTCCTGATCCAGGGGTTATTCCCATTGTAGTAACTCCCCCCTTGCGGGCATCGTCGAACCCCATATCCTCGGGAAAGATTGCATCCATAGCGCGAAGGTAGGGAGTAATGGGGGAAGTCATCTCATTTCCATCGCTATTTGCAGGCCCAGGTCCCGCACCTTCCTCCCATAATCCGACGTGGGAATGTGCATCGATAAAGCCGGGAGTTATATGTTTCCCGGTGCAGTCAACAATTTCATATCGATCTGTGTTGACAGAAGACAATGCACCAACGGCAGTGATTTTTCCATCTTCAACCAATAATGCACTACGTTCAATGGGAGGTTTAGAGATAGGGTAGATTGTGGCGTTGATGAAGGCCAATCGCATAATTGTCAGTCTAGGGAGTTGTATAATAATGTTTCACGGGGCTCTAAGCAAAATGAACTTTCTATAGACCATGATTGACAAAAATACACTCATTTAGCACCGAAGTCATTTTTTTTCTGATGGAATCACCAAATTATGACGGGTTACAAAAAGGCTTTTGGGTTGTCCTGTAGGAAGTGCGAATATGGTTGATGCAAAAATACGGGAATTGGAACTGGATGATGTTCCTCACATGGTTAGGATTTACGAAAAAATTACTGGAGAAAAAATAGACGAGGACACAATGTCTGCAAAAATTGAACATGGCCAATCATTGACTGCACTTGGTGCCGAGGTAGATGGAGTACTGGCAGGATTCATTATTGGAGAAAGTGAACAGGGAGTCTTTGGAGAAGAGGAAACTATTGGCTGGATAAACATGGTAGGATTGGATCCAGATCACAGGAACCTTGGAATAGGCAAGAAACTTGGAAAAGAATTGATCAATCGGTTTCATGGGCTTGGAATCAAAATTATCAGAACCATTGTGGAAGACGAAGACTACAATTTGTTGAGCTATTTCAAGTCACTTGGACTGACAAAAGTCCCTTGGACAGTCTTGGAATTGAAAGATTAAAGGATATGCCTGTTGTAGTTTATGTCTGGGACTTCAAGACCCAGGTTGTCACAAAGCTGGGAAATTTCCTTGTAATACCGCTCCCGCATTTCAACGTTGTCCCAACGCTTAATTCCCAATTCCACGGCCAATATTGCATTTTTTGATTCGCTGTGACCGAACATGTCCAAAGCCCTTGGAACCCAGAAATTAACCGCTTCTTGTGCTGTCTGTTCGTTTCCGGGATAGTTTTCATCCTCTATCACTTTTTTGAGACCATTGTATCCGAAGCCTATATGTAACTTCTCTTCATTGAGCATGAGAGGCATTTCACGAGCCAGTGGGGCATAGGAACATTCTTGAAATGCTTCAAGCTGGTAGAGACCTACCCTGTCGACAAAACATGTAAAGGCTACAACGCTTTCCCAATTCTTAAATTCAATGTTGAAGCTTTCCAAGGTATGTTCTCCAATTTGTCGTGAAAGCAATGTCTGAACCATTGATTCTCCTTCTGATCCGAATTGTTTCAGGAGTCTTGTCATTGTCAATCCATGCCTGACTTCATCAGCCACAATTCTTGAAAGTACCCACTTGTCTTCAGGAGTCGGTGCACGTTCCTGCCATTCCAGATGCTGCTGAACACTGGCAAATTCCGTATCTCCCTGAACAAAAAGCATCTTCTTCAAAAGGTTCTTGTACTCTTCAGGCAGCTCATCCGGTGTCTCAAATTTGCGGATTTTTGCATATTTTCCCTGTTTGATGTGTCGTGTAGACATATATTCTCTAAGGTACAATCATTCTTGTTCTTAATATATCTTTCTTCTTTTGGAACTTCATATTCACCGATGTATGGACAAAAGATGAATTCACAGGATCTAGGTATTATTGGAATTTATAGGCTAATTTGGTTTGTGAGTATTTCACTTAATCTCAAATTGTTTAGATAAACACGTTCGTGTTTAGGGTATTTCAAACCACTTTTATTAAGTTGTTTCCATAAAGAATACAGCCTTCTGCGTCAAAGTTTGTAAGTTTTGTATTCGATAAAACGATGCTGTTTCTGATATTGCAATCTTGCAATAATGTATTGTCTCCTATTGATACATACGGCCCGATTATTGAATTATGAATTTCACAATTTTCGCCTATCGTCAAAGGAGGCAAGTACTGTGTATTGTTATGCCCAACCATACTTTGCATGCCATTTTCAAGGTTTTTTAGAACCCAATTGTTTGTATCAAGTAAATCTTTAGGAAAACCAATGTCCTTCCTCCATGAATCGATAAGTTTTGCCCTGATGGGATAATGTTTTCCTAAGTCGTTAATTGCGTCAGTAATTTCGTATTCTCCTCTTTTGGAAGGCTTTATATTCTCAATGGCGGAGAAAATTTCAGGTTTTAAAACATAAAATCCAGTGCTCACTAAATTGGAAGGAGGATTTTGTGGTTTTTCTATTAATTGTTTCACAATGGTTTGTTCGTTTTCATCGGTAATTACAACCCCATATCTTTGAGGTTCTTTAGAATGTTCTACGTGAAGCGTTGCGCCAGCGGCGGTTTGAGAATGGAACTCCAGAATTTCTTTAAATGATCCATAATAGAAATTATCACCAAGAATTAAAACGAAATCATCTGTAATTTCACTTTCAGTAAGTTTTACAGCTGCGGCCAGTCCCGGATTCTTTTCAAGATCTTGTTCAATGTATTTTATTCTGACATCAAATTTATTTCCATTGCCAAAGTATTTTTTGATCGAATCAGCCTTGTACCCTACAACCATAATTATTTCCTGAATATCCAAATTAGACTTCAACAAATTGACTGTCCATTCCAGTATTGGTTTGCCTGCAATCGGTAATAGCGGTTTTGGAACAATTTCAGTGATCGGTTGCATTCGGGTTCCTTTCCCCGCGGCCAAGACAACTGCTTTCACGATATCAACACAGTTCATTTAATATAAATAATTTCACATATTTTTGCCTAAGACTGACTCACAGTTCAGAAAAATTAACCTTTCTCTTTTCGAGGAAGGCGTCAACTCCTTCCTTGTGTTCAGGAGTTGTAAAAGCAACACCTTGATAGGCTGATTCCAAACGGAGCTGTTCTTCAAAATGGTTGTCCATTGCTGCGTTGAGTAACTGCTTGGAGAGTCCAATTGTCGATTTGGGACCGCTGGTCCATTCGTCAAGAATGGAATCTGCCGCGTTCATCAATTCATCATGGGAAAACGTTTCCAAAACCAGACCTATTCTTTTTGCCTCCTTTGCGTCAATGACTTTCCGTCCGAAAACAAGATACTTTGCTCTCTGCAATCCCAGATATCTCACCAAAAAATATGATGCCTCTGACACAAGACCTATGTTCCCATACGCAAAACCAAATTTTGCATCGTTTGAGCTGATCATGATATCGCAAGCGGTGGCAAGAACCAAACCAGCACCATAGCAGTTCCCATGAATTGTTGCCAAAGAAGGGATTTTCAAGCGCTGCATCTTTACTTGAATTGAATGCAAGAGTTTTTCGAGCCGTTCCTTTGTCACATGGGCTTTTCCCAACCGAGAGATCATGTTGTTGATGTCCCCTCCCGCACAGAAGGATGGTCCATTCCCCTTCAACTGAATTGCCCGTACATCTTGATTTTCTTCCAAATCATCGAGGATCTGGTTCAATTGCACCAAAATTTCTGTGTTCAGTGCATTGTGCTTCTTGGGACGGTTAAGCGTTATGTACGCAACATTGTTTTTGATTTCGAACAGTATCTCATCCATATTTTCATGAGAAAAAGACGCTATAAAGAGTTTGTCCAACGCCAATCAGGAAGGTGGTGAGATTTCAGGAGGTTCGATGCCGAGCTTCTCGCAGATCAAGTCCACATTTTCTTTGTAATAGGCATAGAAATCATCCCAATCCCAACCGGGGATATTCAATTCTTGGGGAGGAATCAGTTCTTCTTTCGGAAGTCCATAGCCAAATATGGAAGGGGCCGATTTGATCCAATTGTAGATACGCTGTTTGACCTCCTCATGTGTGGCCTTGTTTTCATTCAGCGCCTTCAAGAGCCCATTGATACCGAATGAGGGGTGAAGGCCTTCCTCGTTGATGATCAGAGGCATTGCCCGTTGAAGTGGCTTGTATGAGGATTCCTTCAGCATTTGCAATTGGTATATGTCCACCAGCGGTACAAAACAGGCAAATGCACAGACATCGATCCAATCTTGGAGCTTCTTGTTGAGAATCTCAAATTCGTGCTCCCCTGTTTTTCTTTTGAAGATTTCCTCTCCAATTTTTTCACCTTCTTCGCCGAAATCTCTCAGGAAACGAATGACCTGCAAGCCGTGGCTGATTTCGGCTGTGACTGTCCGTGCCGCTTTCCATCTGTCTTCCGAAGTTTCTGCCCGACTTTGCCAAACCAGATGAAGGTTGTATATTCCAAATTCAATGTCTGCCTGTTTGGCGAGTATTTTCAGGAGAAACCGTTGGCTTTCAGGGCTAAGTTCCTTTACGGTGGCGAAGACGTTCTCTACGATGTCACCTTCTGGCATATTTCAAACTTCTCAAGCTGATTTAAAACTTGTTTTGCTTCAGACCTGATGAAAGCCAATTTAGTGGAGAAGTTCTGGCCTATACACAGTGATAGTTTTGATTTGTCAAACGTGTCGTTCTGCGGGGCAAACAAATAAAAACAATCCATCATTGGCCAAATTGGATAATCATGGAAAGTCCACAGACTATCAAGACACCAGGAGCAACATACATTGAAAGTGATAATCTCAGCCTTGTAGAATACAAGAAGGAAGGAAGGCTGGGTATCATAGAATTGACAAACAATCGGAAAATGAACACCTATAGCCATGAATTCTTTGTCCAAATGGATCGAGCAATCATGGCCGCCCGGTACGATCCGGAAGTTTCAGTCATTTTGATCCGAAACCGAGTTCCGGGAGCTTTCTCTGCAGGTGCTGAAATTGCCTATCTTCAAGCGTGTACAACAGATAGCAAAGGAAACTTCTGCCTCCATGGCAATGAGACTTTATTGAAACTGGAGCAAACACCAAAAGTAGTAATAGCTGCAATGAATGGACATACTGTAGGTGGCGGATTGGAGATCGCACTTGCTGCGGACATCAGGATAGCAGCTCGTTCACCAAATCCAGAAAAAGAATACAAGATAGGACTTCCAGAAGTCAATTTAGGAGTTTTGCCTGGTACAGGCGGCACTCAGAGGTTGTGCAGGTTAATTGGAAACTCCAAAGCAATCGATCTGATGATTACAGGTAGACTACTGACTCCTGATGAGGCATTGGAAATGGGTATCGTGAATTATGTCTACGATTCCGATGAATTTGAAGAGAAGCTCAATGAATATGTATCGAAGTTGACATCTGGGCCTGGGCTGGCGATAGGGCTGATAAAGAGGGCGGTCGTTTCCGGTTCTCAGATGAGTCTTCATGAAGGATTGGCATTGGAAAGAGAGCTTCAAAATCGGCTTTTTGCTTCAGAGGATGCACAGGAAGGTATCAGAGCCTATTTGGAGAAGAGAAAACCAAATTGGAAGCTTTAAGAATTAGAGACCCAATCGCCTTGCATTGAACGCCACAATTACTGTACTGAGAGACATCAATAAACCGCCAACAGCAGGACTAAGAACAATTCCTGCGGTATAAAGAACACCTGCTGCAAGAGGCAGAGCAATCAAGTTGTATCCTGTAGCCCATAATAGGTTTTCCTGCATTTTACGATATGTTTTTCTTGCCAGTTTCACTATTGAAACAATGTCCCGTGGATCATTTCTGACCAAAACAACATCAGCCGATTCTATGGCCACATCAGTTCCTGCCCCAATGGCAATCCCCAAATCTGCCTGAACCAACGCAGGTGCATCGTTTACACCATCTCCTGCCATTGCTACAATGTTCCCTTCAGCCTGAATCTTCTTAATTACATCGGATTTTTCATGTGGCAGGACTTCTGCATAAAATTTGTCAATTCCAAGTTCTTCACTCACCCAAGAGGCAACTTTCCTGTTGTCTCCTGTGAGCATGTAAGTTTTGATTCCCATTTTGTGAAGTTCTTCAATTGCAACCCTTGATTCTTCTCGAATTTGATCCGCTAGTGCAATTGCGCCTTGAACTTGTCCATTCATGACTACGAAAACTACAGTTTTTCCTTGTTGCTGCAACTTGCTTACTTTGTCATGATCAAATTTCATTTCTTTCTGTGCAATAAATGCTGGACTTACAACATATATGACGTCATTTCCAATTTTTGCTGTAATGCCCTCCCCAGGAAGGGCCTGGAAGTCATCCGTTTCAAACAACTTGACATTTCTTTCAGTTGCAGCCTTGACAATTCCTTTTCCAATCGGATGTTCAGAGTTGACCTCCAAAGACGCTGCGATTTGCACCAATCTTTCTTCAGAGATATCAGTCAGGATCACAATGTCAGTAACACCAAATTCTCCTTTTGTAAGCGTACCTGTCTTGTCAAATACTACTGCATTGAGCATTCGAGCCCTTTCAAATGCAACCCTGTCACGAATCAGAAGGCCATTGTTTGCGGATATCGATGTTGAAATAGCGACTACAAGGGGTACAGCCAAGCCAAGCGCGTGGGGGCAGGCAATGACAATGACTGTAACCATTCGTTCAAGGGCAAAGTTTAGGGATTCGCCAAGTGAAATCCATGTGACAAATGTGCTTATTCCACCTACGATAGCGACAAGGGTCAAAATGAAAGCAGCCCTGTTGGCAAGATCCTGTGTTTTTGACCGAGCCTTTTGTGCCTCATTGACCATTTCGATCACTTGTGAAAGATATGTATCCTTTCCTGTTTTCAGTACTTTCACAGTGATTGAACCATCTCCATTAACAGAACCAGCAATTACAATTTCTCCTTCTTTTTTTGAAACAGGGAGCGATTCCCCTGTCAAGAAAGATTCATTGACGCTGGTTTGTCCTTTGATGATTTGACCATCGACAGGGACTTTTTCACCAGGACGGATCAAGATGACATCCTCAGGTTTTAGTTCTGAAATTGGGACATCTTTTGTGCTGCCGTTTTTGTCAACCAAATGGGCCTCTGACGGAAGAAGCTTCACAAGATTTTCCAATGCCTTTGAAGCACCAAGAACTGACTTCATTTCAATCCAATGTCCGAACAGCATCACATCAATCAGAGTCACCAATTCCCAAAAGAAAGGCTTGCCAGGTATGAACAATATGACTGAGGCACTATAGAAATAGGCAGTTGAAATTGCCAAAGTAACAAGCGTCATCATTCCCGGCAACGACTTGCGCATTTCATCAATAAAACCTTTGAAAAATGGGATTCCTCCATAGACATAGATTATAGTAGAAAGGATCAGTTGGATTGGTTCGGCCAATGGGAACGAAAGAGTGTATCCTAGCAGTTCTTGGACTGAAGGAGAGAGAATAAGGACTGGAATTGAGAGGATGACAGATACAAAGAAGCGTTGCGTGAAATCTTGAATCATCATCTCATGGTGGCTGGAATGTCCCATACCATGGTCTCCCTGATGTTTCGCGTGGTCTTTGTGTTTGTCGTGGGATTCGTGCATCGAATGGGCCGCATGTGTTTCATGCTGGGAATGGTTGTTGTGTTTTGAATGGTTTTTGTGATCCAAGGGAAATTCTCCTGCTGTTGCAATGAGTATCCACATATATCAACAGCAGACATATATCATTTTTTGATATATATTAATGTTATCCTTCAATCCCTTTTTTTGAAATCAATTGATGTGTAAGAAAACAGAACGTTAACTCAAGGAAGGTATAACCCAACTACATCTCGCAAAAATGTGGGAAGAAAAATGACAATGTTGTTCAGACTGCCTAAACTTTTATACAGTGTGAAATTTTAAGAAGATTTTGAGGCAAACAGATGGTTCATCTTAAGGTAGTCCAAGGGCCAGTATCTGATTTCGGAAAAAAAATTGTTAGGGTTTCACACAAAATAATGGATGAATATGGTTTCAATACGGGTGAAATTATAGAAGTCATAGGCAACAAACGAACTGGGGCAATCATCAAGCCAATCCGAGAAATTGATCGTCAATACCTGATTGGATTGAAGCTTCATGAGGCATCTTACGTCGAAGGGTTCATCATGATGGATGGATTGACCCGTGCATCCATTGGGGTGTCATTGGAGGCAGTGATTCGAATAGACAAGTCAGTCTCGAAGCCTGCAAGACGAGTGGTATTGGCTCCAGTGGGGTCATTTGTTTCTGAGATCAATGCTGAATCAGTTGATCTGACGCAACTGTTGGGACAGCCAGTCACTACCTATGATTTTGTTGTTTTGAACACATTGGCAACTGATACTGAAGCGTTGATATCTGAATCGTTGAAAGAGGATGACATTCTCAAGATTCAGGAAGATTTTCTTACTCAGGAACTGGGAGATGGTACTGTAAGTTCAAGAGGTCCTACACATTTGGCAATGACAGAAGTCATGTCAGCGGCCATTCTAGGAGAAACAAGGTTTGTCATTTTGGAAGCGGATCCAACTGGGATAGTGATAATTACTGAGGAAACAGAGATTGATATTGTAAAGCCCTTAGATCAATTGGACAGTGAGGTGCAATACAAATCACCGAAAATCACCTATGATGACTTTGGGGGCTACAAAAAACAATTGAAAAGACTGCATGAATTGATTGCTTTGCCTTTGCAAAATCCGGATTTCTTTAAGCACCTCAACATCGATTTCCCGAGAGGTGTCATCATTTCGGGAGTTTCAGGCGTCGGAAAGACAATGCTTGCTCAGGCCATCGCCAATGAAACTGGAGTTCATATTGTTAAGGTGGAACCTTCAGAGATTATAAGTAACAATATTGAGGACATAGAAAGACGAATCAAGCGATATTTCAAAGAAGCGATCGTCAAAGCCCCAAGCCTAATTATCATAGACGACATCACATCAATCGCACCCAACCGGAACCCAATGATTACCGGTGAAATTACTAGGAGAATTACTTCAGAATTTATCTTTCAAATCGACCAGTTACAAAAGGATGTTCCCGTGTTTGTGATCGCAACAACAAACAAGCCTGAAGATGTAGATCCAGCATTCAGAAGAGGAGACAGACTAGAGGTGGAAATCACTTTGCCGCCACCTGATCGTTTGGAAAGAGAGGAGATTTTGCTGATAAAAACGCGAGGTGTTCCATTGGACACTTCTGTTGATTTGAGGGAGCTTGCCGAGCGAACCAAGCGGTTTACGGGGGCGGACATCAATCGATTGGTCAAGGAAGCAGCCTTGAATGCCATGAGCAAACTTTTGCCAAGCATAGATTTTTCGAAGGGAATTCCAAAGTCGATTATCTCATCCATGAGAATTACCAAAGAGAATTTTGAAGAGGCATTCAAGCAGCTCGAACCTTCCGCCATGAAGGAATTTGCAATGGACATCCCAGACATTACATGGCATGATATAGGTGGACTGACCCAAGTAAAACAGGAATTAATTGAGGCTGTCGAATGGCCGTTAAAGTATCCCGATGTTTTCGTCAACATGGGAATCACCCCACCTTCAGGAGTGTTGCTCTATGGCCCCCCAGGAACTGGAAAGACTTTGTTGGCAAAGGCCATAGCGAATGCAGCCGACAGTAACTTCATTGCAGTTCGAGGACCAGAACTACTGAGCAAGTGGGTGGGAGAATCTGAGAAGGCAGTTCGGGAAGTTTTCAGGCTTGCCAGGCAGAATGCCCCGTCCATAGTTTTCTTTGACGAAATTGATTCATTGGTTCGAACAAGAGGAGCAGGAAGTGAAACATGGTTGGACAGCATTATTAACCAACTTCTTAGTAGCATGGACGGAATTGACAAAAAAGGGAAGGTTTTGGTTATAGGAGCAACCAATCGTCCAGATTCCCTAGATCCGGCCATACTTAGACCGGGACGATTTGACAGATTGATTTATGTCCCTATGCCGGATGAAGAATCGAGACTTTCAATCCTAAAGGTACATACACAGCTCATGCCGTTGGATGAAGATGTTGATTTGGCAGAGATTGCGAAAAAGACCAAATACTATGTTGGCGCTGATTTGGAAAATCTTTCCCGGGAAGCGGCAATCATAGCAATGAGGGAAGACCTTTTCAGGAAAAAAGTCTCTATGGAGCATTTTCTCAAAGCCATAGAAAAGACAGATCCTACCATGTCGCCAGAGCTTGAAGAGTATTACAACAACATGTCAAGGCATCTAAGAGGAAACATTACAGCAAAAGTGTCAATGAGCACCCGAGAGCTCTTTGAATAGCTTATATTTCTTCAAATTCCAATTTGCGGGATTCGAAAAGAACTGTTGAAAAGACCATCAGAAGCACTGCACCAAAGTTCAGCATGATGATCAGTGGATCAATATGAGCGAAAAATAGGTCTCGGCCAAACAGAGAAATCCCATTTGCCTTAATATAAAGGCTAAGAACTTGATATGCAACTTCATATCCAATGAAGCTAGCAATAGGTGAAAATAATATGAGAGCCCGTGAAATAGTCATCTGCGCGACAAGGTTTGAAAATCCTATGGATCTCAGTATTCTGATCTCATGGCGAGAGAGAGCTGTGAAAAATTCGACGGCTTTGAAGATATTAAGTATCAAAATGGCCGAAATTGCGATTATTTCTGCAAGGAAGACCAGTCGGACAAGCGTAATGAAGTTTCCCAAAAACCCTTCAACGTAGTTTGATGATGAAGCAAGACCGATACCGCGGTTCAATGATCTTTTGTTTAAGAGGTCTTGATCCACATAGTTGGTTTTTAAACCAGAAAAGTCCAAAAGGAAATTCAGTGTACGCATGTTAGATTGGATCGGTCTGGTAATGTTTATTTCCTTTCCATTGCTCATTGAAATTTGAACAGTTACTTCCCCAAAGGGAAATTGATCCAGCCTCCATTGCTCAAATGTGTTTGTACTCTGAATTACAATTGCATCAGCAGAAAATTCACCTAATAGATGAGTTACTCGAACATTGGAGATGAAAAAATCACCGATCTTGGTAAACTCGAAAAATAATGTCCTATTAATTAGGGGAAGTGAAAAGGCCAACCTTTTCGAAAAGTCGATTTCGGCTCTGAATGTCAAGGACTGGTTGAGCCAATTCATTGAGAACAGATATTCACCAGGTGCCAGTGTAATTTTTTGCAATGGTGAAATGATCAGTGTCTCTTCATTATTTCCACTCAAGTCCTTTATTACGAGCACTCCAGAGTAGACTTCAGTCTCATTTGTGTTTTTGTTGAACAAGGTAATTTCGACGGCAGGCATTCCAAGATATAGATTGACTTTTTTGGATGTTGAATCTATTTCATATGTATAGAAGAACGGAAACCCATTGTATCGAACATTCTTAATTGCGAACTCATAATCCATTATTTCGAATGTCTCAGTAGGGTTCGTCACCTTTAGGGAAATTGGATCTGAATTAGTGTAGGATAGGGTAACATCCAAACCAGAATAGGTAAATGTTTCATTGGATCGCATCTGAATTGAGAACCTGTAGGAAGCAACAGGCTGATTTAAGATCACATTTGTTACCTGATTAATGGTCATCTCATATTTGTTCAGACCTAGGAAGTGGATCACGATTTGTTCATTGACAAATGATTGAACCGTAAAGTTAGAGTTATAGATCTTGGTTACTTCAGTGCCATTTGGAAAGACCAATCTGTACTCAAGGTAACGGAAATTTGACAATATTTCTGAAAAAGTGGATCCCGTGGTGACATAAGGAAGTATTTTTGGGAACTCATCTACGTATGGATCATTAAAAATGACTGAAGGTAGTTCATCACTTCTGAATACGCCTTCGGTCAGGGAAATGGTTTCGTTAGAAAGAAAACTAAGGAAACCCCAATCGAATAATACTGTTGCACTTTGGTTAAAATTCCATTGAAAGTTGGAGTTGAATTTCGGAACTTTGATGGTAATGGACCTAGAAGTGTTAAAGGACAGTTCTATGATTGTAAGATTGAATTCACCAGGCGGGAGAACCGCATGAGTTTCGTTGAACATTGAGGGAACAAAGGAAGATCCATTGAGCCATGAAATTTCATATCGATATCCAGGGAAAACGATTCGTAAGAGACCAGTTCGAGACTGGTTCGAAATATGTTCCAATGGACTAGGAACGTCAGTTAAATTTGCACTGTCAAAAATTGTTAGACTGTAATTGACGAATGGAGATTCATAACTTTTTGTGGTAATCCTAAGTGTTGAATTCAAGGATCCATTTGGAACGCTGTATAATAGATTTGGAATGATGTCATAAACAGTTCCATTAATTTCCCAATTGACAAGAAGAACATTTGGATCGAACGTGAATGATATGTCTGACGAGATGTACGTTGTGTTTGAACTTAGGTGGTGCTCATTTCTGGACGAGTTGGTTATGGATAACAAATTGCTGAAAGAAGCAATATATGAATAATTCAGCAAAATTGACCCTGCCGTCGTTGTAAGAACAGTTGAGTTGGACGCAGGAACGCCATTCAATGTAAGCATTCCATTTCCAATAACTGGTCCTGCCTGAAAGCTCCATTCAGCAGGGATCGATATAAATTCGCCTTTAAACCAAACTGGAACCTTACTTCCTACTGTAACAATCGGATTCTGAAATCCCAAGGCCCATCCCCCTAGTGATGACGAATCAACTATTACAAACCACTGTTTCGTATATTTCCTCAAATTATAGTCCTTTCCCTCGATTGTCAAAAAATAAACCCCCTTCATAGAGGACATATTGAAAATTATATTGTTTTGTCCTAAAACAGAGAATGGAAGTGTTTGATTATTCATCGTAATTTGTATTGTTTCGGGGTCAATTCCGTTAAGGGACACGGCAATCGTCTCATTTGGAGAATAGTGTGCATAATTTACAAGATCAGTGGAAACAATAGGAGACAGGCTAGAGTTTACGGTAAAAAGAAGGCTTGCAACTTTTTCATTTGGTTCAACAAATGAGTTGAGAATATCCATTTTGTATGAACCAGAGGAAAGTGAGAGCGTGACAAATTGGTTTCCCCTAGAAAAATTTGTTAGAGATTTGCCAGAATCAAGGTCAAATAAGTTGAGTGTGAAATAAGGAGAGAGGTTTGCAATTGGGATGTAAAAACTATTAGTAAGAAATATAGTTTGGTTTTCGATATTAAAAACGGGAGGAACTAAACTTGTAGTTAAATCAAATTCCTTATTGCAAGGAGCATCAAGAGTAAAATTATAAAAAAAGGGCCTGTCGGAGATATCCACCTTCAGAGAATACTTCCCAGAAGGCAATTCAAAAGTGACATTCGATGTATTCGTTTCACCTGACAGGATAGGTTTTAAGTTCTGATCCAGAAGACTATAGGGTATTTTGCTTATATTCCTGTTTTCAAATGTGAAATGAAATTCTGCAGTATAATTGAATTGATTCGAATGGAGTTCCACTTCTTGGGCGTGGGTCAATATTACTTCTTTTCGATCGAGGACAGTTCTGCCATCAGCAAGTTCTACCATATAATAACCAGTTTCCAAAAAAACAGATAGGCTCTCATTTGCATTTACTGAAAGCTTTGTTTTACCATCCTGAAGTAAATTGACTGTGAGGCCTGAATAGGACGCGGTACCATTATCCAAAAAGGTATTTATTTTGAGTTCATGTTTTGTAGTAAGCAATGAGTTAAGGGCTGCCGAAGATGTAATGGTTGGATCGTAAAGAACTTGAATATGAGTGTATTGATTGACATAGTCCGCCAAAAACTGAGCAGTTTCAAGAGCAACCAAAGCCTCAAACTGATAGGTCTGATCAGATTCGACAATGGCAAGAACCCGTAGTTCAAGTGATCTACCTTTGATGGTTGATGAAATTGTAATCAAATCACCCACAGAAATTTTAAGACGCTCTGCCAGTTTCATGCCGATCAATGTTCCAGTTGAAGGAATTTCAGGAATTGATGATTTGTTGCCAATGATTTTGATTGACGGGTCAAATTTAATCAAATGCTGTAAATTCACTCCTCTATAAAAGGAAGGTTCGTTTTGGATAATTGCCGGCTGTATAATCTCTTCAGAATATGCAAGTACACCAGGCAAAACATCTATGGATTCCGTGATCAGAGAACTTATCCGTGAAGTAAATGGAGTATTTACGGTCGGATCAAAGATTACCACACTATTGTCTCGGTTATCAAAGAAGCTTGAAGTTTGTTGATCAAGGGAAAACACCACCATTAGTGTGCCTGCAAAGATTGCAGAAGCAAGTATAACTGCAATCAAAGTTGAGATCAATCGTTTGTTGGGTATGGTTTTAGAAACCATTAAGAAAGTAAGCATCTTCATAAGGCTTCAGGATCCTCCATTTTTTTAATTGCAAAGCCAATTATTGAACCGATGACTGATGTAAAACTGCTGATACCTACAAGCATCCATAACAGGCTGATAGGGGCTTCTGCAGTCACAAATAAGTTGTCGAACGCTATTGCAAGGATTGAGAAGATAAGATTAAATACCACAATCGAGGTCACAAATGCAATAATTGAGCTCAATAAGGCGACTAAAACAAACTGACCCATGAAGAGTTTAACAATTGCAAGTCTTGAAAATCCAAGAGCCTTTAAAACTCTGATTTCATGCATTGATTCTTGAATTAAGAGATAGGAGGAATTTGCAATCGATACCAAAATCAATGAAAAAATGCTTAAAAGAAGTGCCTGTAGCAAAGAGATTATGTCTCTTTTTGAGACACGGAGATAATCCGACACAAGACTGTCAGTTCGAATGACCACTCCTTGGATGTTATTAAGATCACGCAGAACTTCATCGATGTTGTTGTTTACTAGTAGCCCTGCTAGTTTTGCTTGTGGTATTGTAGTTACGGTAAGCCTGTTGAAGGTGCTTTTGATAGTAGAAGAATTCAATAAGCTGGAGTCCGCAATAAGCCCATATCCAAATGACTCATCAAAAGTGGCAGCAAGAGTAAGATTGGCAAATGTGTTGGTTGAAATGCCGTCAATTGTCAATTGATATCTATGTCCCAAAATGAACAGATTTGGATTGTTTTGGAATGAAAGCCTATCGACAAAAATCATGTTTGACTGATTCCCAAGCCGCGAGGATGAGGGAAACAATTGGGTTACATTGACGAACTTTATAGCAATCTCCTTTGAGAATTCCAATCTGCTGACATTACTTGTAGTTTCGAAGCTAAAATAAAATTCCAAGTTCGAAATGATTTTGGTTCTATTGTATTTCTCACTCAATTGGGTTGATGAAAGGCCTGCTACATTGATATCATGCTTTTCCATGATTGATTCTAGTGCACCAAGCTGTTCCTTGCTGAACATCGAATCTTCAGAAATGACCTTAATCTCAGTAATTTCATTTTGGGCGATCTGGGTAATGGAATCAATTTCATTTGTCAATCCATCGATAACAAGTGATGTCATTGAAAATGCAATCATGGATATTACCATGCCAATGATCAAGAAGTTCAGCTTTTTTGAATTGTATATAAAATAGCGAAAAGTCAGCATTCCATTCACCTATATGAGAAAGACCTCGAATTCATCGTTGACATATCTGGGTTCTTGAATTTCATTGATCTGTTCCAAAAATGGAAAGTTTGGCACGAATCGTTCGAGGTATGACTGGTAGTAGGAGTGGTTGGCTGTGAGGGAAATAATGATTCTGACGTTATAAGATATTAGCACATCCACTGTTTGCGTAATGTTCATATCTCTAAAGTTATATGGAATTGCATCTTCGACAAGTGAAAGAACCCATAAATCAATGAAAGGACGCTCAGTTAGTACCTCTAAACCGGGAATATTTACACCTATGGCTGCAATAAGTGGGTCAATCTTCAGAGTGTTAATATAGGCAGCCAGATCTCTAACGGATTCCCTATTGTCATAATAGAAGAATTCCTGAAATTCAACAATGTCAAACTGATTAGTCGTCAAGAAAGCCACCTGTATTGAGACAGGGCTTGCAATCAATATGAAAACGAGCAAGAATTTCGCCCGATTCCCGATCTTATCCCGACTCTTCATGATTCCTTCAAAAAAGCCTTGCTCATAAGGGCCATAGTCTGAATTTTTTTGTGGCTCGTCCTCTTCAAAGAGTTCTGATTTTAGAACATCATCAAAGAATGTCCGATAACGCTCGTATATCGAAATTGAAAGCCACAAGATCATAAAGGCAGCAAGTAAATGAAGAATAAGGGAAAGGGGTCGTGAATGATACAGATACAGGCGGATTGTAGGATCAGTGGTCCAAGAATCAAAAGGAACGAAGGGATAATAGAACAGATAGGATGTTGACAAAAGGATGAAAACAGTGACCTGTTCAAATCTGCTTAGTTCATTGAAATTGGAAAACAGATTGATGGGAGACGCGATTTCTTGCAAATCCATTTTTAGATAATTACGGTTTCTGTGAAATGGAAAATTGATGATGCGTTTTGTAAAGGATACCGGATTATATCTCCCAAAGAAAGCGAGTACAGGAAATATTCCAATCGCAGTCAGTATTGAGAGAGGCACAAGGATTACTGAAAGATAACGAGTGGAAACAGTAGCGAAGAATGCTAGCCACAATGCGTAGAAGAAAAACAGCCAGATCAACACAGACAAAACCCATTGGTTGGTGTCCGTCTTCTTCAATGCAACACCAAATCCAGCAAGTTTGAAAGGAAAGAAAAATAGGTTAAAAACACTTCCGAAAAAAATTACCAAAACGGTAGTAACAAAATTGACTCTGTGTGAATGCTCTACTCCAAACAGGATTTCATCTCCATAATTGAATCTCCATTTCAAAGGATTTTTTGGTCTTGCAACATAGAGGTTGTACAGATAATCGTAAATT